>JAERSV010000049.1 GCA_016845345.1 Methanobacteriota archaeon | reverse complement strand
CTTTTCACGCCGCAACTAATAACACAAAGAAGCCCGAGCGATTCACATGGTAGAGGTGACGTTTCGCGACCTTTTATCAATTAGTATCGTGATGGGAATCATGTCTGGTACTATGGCAACCATGCTGAGGTATTTCAGTGCCGGGATGGATGGAGACCCCTTAGCGAGCGTAAAATTTGGTGCTTATTTTGGAGCCGGTGTGACCTCTTTAACACTTATTTATGGGGGTTGGCGCTTACTTGAATTGAAGCGTGGAAGAGGGACAAGAACCCATGTAGATAAAGTCGCAAATTTAAGGGAATTACTAACTCCTTTAGATGCCCATGCGGCTGGGCTACCGTGGTCATCTGAAAAGGCCTGGAGAACCTCAACTCATATTCGTCAAGAAAGAGGTACTCTTACCCTTGATCTCCACGATATGGATCTACAAGGGGCTCGTAGAATATTAGATTTGATAATTGAAAACCGACCTATGATTGGTAGAATTAGAATTATCACTGGCCGAGGTAAGAACAGCCCAGACCGCCCAGTCCTAAGGCCAATGGTCAATGAAAGATTGACTCCGATTGCCAAGGCTTTAGATTGGCAGATTGTTGCTAAACTTGGTTCAATCACCCTTCGCCCACTAGGGAAACGCCCGACAGTGAAAGTTTGGCTCGTTAGGTTTCTATTTTTAGTCGGCCCATTTTCTATCGCACTCGCTTTGTCATTTGAAGAATTGGCTGGCTCTGGTGCTCGTGAGCAGGGCAGGATTTTTGGCACCGCCGCTGGAGTCGTGTTGACTGGACTTCTAGCATCATATCGGAATCGAGTTTAAAATCCTCAATCCTGATATTTTCTTGTGCGAACCAAGGCAGTAATAACTAGTATAACAACTAAAAGTAATCCAAGTTGTACAAGAGAATTTTGCAACAAATCACCGATGCTGCCAGTGTCACTGGTCTCATCATTAGGCCCACTTGGCTGTGGATTTTCACCATTACCACCAGGTGGAAAATTTTCGTCGGGAGGTGGAGAGGCAGCATCTTCTTCAGCAATAATGAAATCAACGCTCGATGAATTGTTATTTCCAGATGCATCAGAAACTTGAATGGTGAGTGTGTAGGTTTCAAATGCTACCAATTCTGGATAAGGCACCAGCGTCATTTCGTGATTCTTTCGCAGAGCAACAGTATCTCCGACAAAGGTTTGACCATCGACTTCTATTGATTCAGTTGCCTCCTCACTGGTGTACCAAGTTACCTTCAATGAACCAAGTCCCATGAACTCTACCGCTAAATTGAGTATCTCTGGGGGTATTGAGTCAACCTCAGCACTCGTGTTGAATGAAAGGTTAGCAGGTGTAACACCGTCTATCACGATTGAGCAATTGTATGAGGTATCAAATGCCAATCCAGTAAGTTCAATCGTGTGAGTAAGCCCATCTCCTAGTTCAAGGAATGTTAGGTTTCCACACGTCACATTAGCCCCTTGTTGGCGGGTTGTGGCCCATTCTAAAATTGCGCTAGTCGCAGTAGTACTCACTACTTTCGCGCCATACACTTGCTGGGCTACCTCAGGTATTTCTATGCCGGTTAACACTGCATATTGTTGAGCGGCGACATCGTATGTTCCGAGCATAGCCGCTTGGTCGGGGGAGTTTGTATCGTCGGCGTCAAAAACGATATCGAGAACATTTGGGTCGTAATCAATTCCATCTAATTCACTCGGGTCATCTCCCCCACCAAGTCTCCAAGTTTTGGCTTCGGCATCAACATCTCGCCATTTGCCTGGTCCGAATCCGTCTTGTGAGCCGGCGACTATTACAAATCGATAATTTGGGATATCTGAACCAATCACCGATTTTGAAACGGTGACTGTGATGGTGTTTGTTTCTGTGCTGCCGCTCACTTCAATTCCTTTGGCAGATGTTTCTCCGGTTTGGGCATTTACTGACTTCACCGCTCCAGGCTCACCGGTTGCTGATATCGCAACCTCCCAAGCCCAATCGGAGTGAATTACTGCATTAGCACCCTCAAGCATATCGGTTTCGCCCCACAAGGTATCGCCTTGGTCAACATAAATCTGAACGATTTGATGGCTGAATCCATTTGACAAACTCCAAAAGTCAGTGATTTCAGCAAATGTCAATTCAAATCGTGCATTCCAAGCACTTTGGCTAACTTTCAGGTGAGTCACATCAAACAAGCCGGAGCCGGGCGCGAAGTCTCCGGCCAATGGATAGGTGTAATCTCCATCTCCAGTTTCATCGCCGTTGGCATCATCAATGTCTAACAAAGTCACCCACTGCTCCAAATCCGGCATCAACATTTCAGCCGGAGCAGGTGGGGCAATTTCAGCATCAGTTCCATCTCCATAAGAAAGAGAGTCTGCTTCGCTGGTCACCACTTTAACCCGAGTAGAATATCTTGGGGCGAGCCCTAAGTCTGACCATGGAATCTTGAATTCATAGACCTCGTCAGCAGCAGTATCCCCAAGATTTGATGTGCCTGAAAGCGACCACTGTTCATTATCTCCAATTTTTCCTTGAGCATCAAATAAATTCCATTTTGCTTTACCATCTGCTCGTATCTGATTGAAATCAAACGAAATCATTTTCTTGGCTGGAAATCCTAAAATTTCATTGCCATAATATGTTCTAAAATTAGTTTCAACCTCATTGAAATTGACTGCATTCGCCTGCATGAAGTAGACCGATAAATCTGGCCCCCAATCGAGGTCTGCAACTTCAAAGAAATCTGGAGTGGTCGCTAAATCAACGCGTACGTAGACATTTGAAGCATCATATCCGAGATAAAACGATTCAATATCGAGCGTTCCACCATCCGCTGAATTAGCATCGTATTTTGCCGCACCATCCCATTCACCAGGTAGTGCGATCCCGTCAATCATCGGTTCAATTATCCCAGTATTGGGTAAGGTGGGCACTGCAGGATTAGTCCACAAGTCCTGCAAATATGGCGGCAACTCAAGCCCGATTGCTCGGTAAATATTGGAAAGATGTACCTTGAAAAGTGTGTCCCACAATTCGTCGTAACCACTGTCTTGGTCGAGCCCGTACCACCAAAACCAGTCGCTTCCTTCGGCGATGTAGAGCGATTCCCACGCCGCATCAAGTCCGGGATGAGTAGAGTTAGTTTCCTCAAATGCAATCAATGCTTGACGCGCTTCTATCAAGCGCTGCCAGCCTAAACTCTCCTCTGCTTCTCCGGCCCAAGTGGACAGAGTTCCGTCAATCCACGAGCCGGTGCCGATAGTTTCAATGCGCGGTAAAGTGAGGTTCTTCTCTAAAAATTCGCTTGGTGTGGTGGTCACAATTGATGGGTGGCTTGCCAGTCTTCCATACCATTCATCCATGAATGGTCGTCCGCCATCTTGGTGCTGGAATTCCGACATAAACATCCAGTTTTCACCATCCAGTGCCACGGTTAGTAGGTGTTCGCTTGGGTCTTTTCCTTCAGCAAGTAGTTGGCCTCTGACATCGTCGATGTAGGCGATGAAATCTGATACTGCGGCGGCTGGAGTCATTGACCCGTATTGGAATGCGATTCTATCTGAAATTACTCTGTCGCGGAATATTACTGCTACCTCGCCACCTCCGCCGTTGCCAGTTGAGGTTCCATCATCACCGATGCCAGTAGCAATCCACGGGATTGCTAAATTAGAGGCGATGCTGGTGTCAATAGTTGCACCACCTTCAACAGTTGACTCTTCCAAGTTGACTTCATCAGTCACCATCCATTGGATTCCAACATCAGAAACCGGTTGAACCATTGCTGGAGAAACCGATTGTTCGGATGGCCACATTCCGGTTGGCAGGAATCCTAATTCATCCTCAAACAAATCCATTCCATTGTTGAGTTGGCTCGCAACATCATCTGGCCATGAATCCTTGTTGACGCGGATGCCATCTTCAAAAGTCCAGCCGTCCATCATCAACAATGGCATAATTGGATGATAGTAAGGGGTAGTAGTCAATTCCACTTGGCCGCTCTCGGCCAAGGCAGAATACATCGGCAACACATTTGCCAAATGCTCTTGCTGTGTTGCCAATACAAATGCTAAATCAGCTGGTGTGTAGCCACCATTTTGCTCATACAGCGATTTCAGAGTCTGATTGTAATGAGAAGGCCTACCCTCGGCCACCGAATCCTCAATCAATTGATATTCGCCTAACACATAATCTGGTGAAAATTGGTAAAGATACCAAAGCACTTGCAAGTCAAGAAATTCTTGTGGTTCAAGCAGTGTATCATCCATAATTGTCGCTGGTTTCAGATTATGCATTGTCATTCCATAAATCTCTGAATAGCGGGCGGCAGAAGGAAATAGCCAGCCTAATTCAGGGTCACCAGCGGTGACATTGTAAATCCATCCAGAATTCCAAAATGATTGAAATTGCATCGTGTGCAATTCTAATGCTGTGGCATTTGGATAATCAGTCACAGTCCCATTCACATCAACTGGCCAATACCGCCGAGCAAAATCAGTATGCACATCGGCGGTTCCATCACGATGATACTCAACCAGTTGTTCAATAAATGACGGCACCAAATTATAGGTCACTTTTGTGCCGGGGTGTTGTGCTAAAATACCCGGGGAATCGACGTACTCGGTCATCCCATGAACCCTTACCCAAGGCATCTCAATCATGCCGGTCAACTTGTTTTTGTAGTACGGTTGGTGCTGGTGAAAAACGATCGCCAAGTTCAGTGCATCGCCCAACTTCTCCACCTCTTCGGTGCTATGTTCCAAGGGCAAAGAGTTCGGGTTTGAGGAGACATTTCTATCTTCAATATGCCAAGAGTGAGTAAACGATTCCGCGCCATCTGCTGATGCTGGGTTTTGGGTTGGGAAGGCGGTCCACACATTGCCTTCATCCTGCCATTGCGCCCACGCGATGATATCAATTGAAGTCGGATTTCCAAGATTTTGCCATGGAATTGTAATCTCAGTGATTTGATTTTCTGAGTAGCCAATATAAGATGTGATTCCATCTTGGGTGCCATCTGACCACAGCGAATTTTCAAATTTTTGGAGGGAAAAATATGATGAATCTTCGAGTAAAAATCCGTAGTCGGCTGAGAAAGGAAGTGTGTGTGAAAGACTCCATTGTTTTGACAGGGGTGAGCCGCCTTCGCTGGTGTTGAAATAGACGAATAGGTCTGCTCCTTCGTCAGTGTCTGCCCAATTGGTTCCTTGCCAAGCAAAGGCCAAATGAGATTCATTCCAAGTCAGGCGAAATGAAACCGAATTATTGTCGGTTGCCATCAAAGTGTCTGGATTCCACTCGGCTAGACTGCCGTCAGCAAGGATGTCGTCAGGGGTGGCGGCGCTTCCAATTAGGCTGATTGCCGGAGTTAGAAGAAGCAAGAGTGTAATCCCGATTGCTTGGCGGCTCATCGGCTTTGGCAGTTGAAGGCACATCAAAACATTATGGTAGCAACGGCCGTAGGCCGTTCGTGCGCAGAGCCGGTATTCTTTGTCATCTCACTTCACTGCCTTCTGGTAGGATAGGTGAAGATGCTGACAGATTTCTCAAGGTTTTACAGCAAACCGGTTGTTCTGTCTGGCAAATGTTACCAATCACGCCGCCAGATAAGCATGGCTCGCCCTATGCCTCGCCATCAGCATTTGCGATTTGGGAAAACTTCGGTGTCCAAAAGAATAGGGAGTGGATATCAAACGATGAAACAGAAATTTCCGGAATCTCAGTAAATGCCGCAGAGATACCAAACGATGAAACAGAAAATTTCATACAAAACAATAGCCATTGGCTATTTGATTGGGCACTCTACTCAATTTTAAAACAAGAAAATAATGAGTTAGCATGGTATGAATGGCCTGAACAATTGCGGAATAGAGATTCATCGGCGATTGAGCAATTCATTATTGACAATGAAAATTCAATCCAACAGGTAATGCGTCAACAGAGCATTCTGATGTCACAGTGGAAAAACCTACGAATAAAGACGGCTCAATCCAGTGTGGAATTATTTGGTGATTTACCTTTTTTTATTGCCCATGATTCAGCCGATGTTTGGGCAAACCCTCATCTTTTCAAATTGAATAACGATGGCCATCCAAGCGTCGTAGCAGGAGTGCCACCTGATTATTTCTCCAAAGATGGCCAGCGCTGGGGCACAGTCCTCTATGATTGGGATGCTCACAGAGATGACGGATTCCGCTGGTGGCAGGATAGAATGAAGCGAATGTTTGACCTGTTTGACTTAGTCAGAATCGACCATTTCAGAGCCTTGGAGGCGGCTTGGGCGATTCCGGCTGAACATGAGACTGCAAGACATGGTAGTTGGGATGAAGGTCCAGCCGATGAACTTCTAAACGCGATTTTAGAAGTCAGTCCAGCCAGCGGCTTAGTTGCCGAAGATTTGGGTATTATTCCGCCATCAGTTGTCGAGATGCGAAAGCGATTTGATATCCCAGGAATGGCAGTTTTACATTTTGCTGGAGATAGCAAAAATAATCCTCATAATCCACAAAATCATACCGAGGATTTGGTGGTTTACACCGGCACTCACGACAATGACACAACAGTTGGTTGGGGGAAAAAGCCAGTCAAAAAATTGGTTTTGCAAGCACTTGAATCACCAGCGAAATTAGCAATTATTCCATTACAAGACGTTATGCAACTCGGGACCGAGGCTCGGATGAACACTCCGGGCACGGATTCGGGCAATTGGTCTTGGCGTTTTTCTTGGGAAGAACTCTGTGAAGAATCATTGGTTTGGGTGAGTGAAATGGTGCAAAAAACAGGGCGCGATTTTTCTTGATTCGGTATGAAAATTTCCTTTCGGTTAACGGAGGGATGATATGACTGATTTCAATCGGGTGCGCTCATGGTAGTCGCATATCTATCTGCCGAAGTCGGGTTCGAAAGTGGCCTCCACACCTATTCGGGTGGCTTGGGAGTGTTGGCTGGAGACCACATAAAATCGGCGGCGGATGTTGGCTTGGATTTGGTTGGAGTCACCTTACTTTACCGCGAGGGTTATGGGCGTCAGCATCTAGATGAGGATGGTAATCAGACTGAAACTTATGGCGAAATTGACCCTGATGAGTATCTGTGTGATACCGGAATTGAGATTTCATTACCGCTTGATGGTGGCATCATTCATTCGAAAGTTTGGCTTTATCGAATAAAGGGTTTACCAACTTATTTTTTGGATACTCGGCATGAGAAAAATTCACCTGAACACGCATCATTAGCCAACCGGTTGTATGGTGGTGATGATGCCACAAGAATTCGTCAAGAATATTTGTTGGGTGTTGGTGGAATCCGCGCACTGCGTGCGCTTGGACACGAAATTACAGGATTACACTTGAATGAGGGGCATTGCACTTTTGCTATGTTGGAGATGCTGAAAACTGGTTGGAGTCGGGAGCAGTTATCGGCTCGCTCATTATTCACAACTCATACCCCCGTACCCGCCGGTCATGATCGTTTTGAATGGTCTGAGGTTGAGCAAGTTTTGGGAGATTTATTGCCCAGTGATGGGCGTCAACTTGGTGGCGAAGAAACCTGTTCAATGAGCCATTTTGGAATCGCGTTAGCAGGTAATGTAAATGCAGTTTCCAATCTCAATGCTTGGGTTGCATCCTCAATGTTTGAAGGGACACACATCGAGCCGATTACCAATGGCGTTCATCATCTAACTTGGACTTCCCTGCCATTGGCAGAAATTTATGACAAATATCTAGAGGGTTGGCGTGAAGACCCAACAATACTCGCTCACGCTGGCAAAATCCCCGACGATTCCTTGATTTCTGCTCGTGGGGAAGCGAGAGCAGTTCTACGCGATTTAGTACAAGTGAGCACAGGTGTGCAATTTGAGGAAAAGCGATTGACGATTGGCTTCGCTCGTCGCTTTGCTACTTACAAAAGAGCCAATCTTGTGTTCAGCGATTTACAGCGATTGCGAGAAATTGGAGCGGGGCGGATTCAGTTTGTTTTTGCCGGTAAGGCTCACTCTCGCGACGAGGGTGGAAAACAACTCATTCGTGACATATTTGCTGGAGCCGAACAAGTTGGTGATGAAATTCCAGTCGCCTTTTTGGAGGATTATTCCATGGCGACTGGACTAGCCATGACTGCTGGAGTTGACATCTGGCTGAATAATCCCGTCAGGCCAATGGAAGCATCAGGCACCAGCGGCATGAAAGCAGCAATGAACGGAGTTCCCAATTGTTCTATTCTAGATGGCTGGTGGCCAGAAGCAGTTGAGCATGGCGTCAACGGATGGGGGATTGGGAACTCAGAGGATGACCGTGATGATGTGCGAGATGCGAACGCTCTCTACGATGTGCTTGAACAAGAAGTCTTGGCCGCTTGGGATGAAGGGGATGAGCGTTGGGCCAACATAATGCGCGCTTCAATCGCCACAAGTGCAAGATTCACGGGTGCAAGAATGATTTCCGATTATCGCCGCTTCTACGACTCATTTTCTTAATCAGCCGAAAACAGTTCACCAACGGTTAACCAAATCCTAGCGAGAATTCAGGATTCTCGGCGGCGGAAACTCAACAATCCAAAGGAAATGAGACCGAGCACAATCAACCCAATTAATCCGGCGCGGACGAAATCGATGAAATTAAATCCGCCTTCAGCGTCATTCGCATCATCTATCACTGGTTCACATCCGATTTCAGTACAACTCCAATTCCCTTGCCAGCAAGTGCAAGTATTGCATCCATCTCCAGCGGGTTTGGATTCTCCGTCCGTGCACAAAGGTGTAGTTTGGTTATCTCCCGGTTCTTCGTGTGGGGCGTCTTCTCGCAAAATTGTTGAATTGTCTACACATACCCAGTGACTAAGAATTGTGTCATTTTCATGTACAGTTCCCCCGTTTGAGCCAGGTCTTTTTGAAAGCCAGATATTGGCACTTTCACACATTATTCCGGGGAAAGCGATGGCATCTCCAACCTCATATTCAGGGTCAAGCCTTGATACCAAATCCTCACCATTGAGGGGTAACGGTTTTTCTGAGATTCCATCGTGACTTCCCGCCCAACTGGGGTTTTCAGGACAGATATCTCGCCACTTTACCCACGGATTTGTCAGAGGTTCATCCTCATTGTCTATCCACTGTTCAACCCAACAGCCGTCAGGTTCGACAACTTTCACGACCATTGCTCCGCAAAGTAAAGTCTCATTTTCAGCCAAAGAGTTGTCTTGTGGTAGTCCGAGTCTTGTTCTGTCGGCTGAATCCAGTTGGCAAATTTCCAAAATAATGCCAGAATCAGGAGTTCGATTTCGCGGGTGAAATCCGGTTTCATAAGGTCCGCTCGCTGAAATATTGCTGACATCAAATGGCGGCTCATCTGTCTCATTTCCGGTGTTATTCCCTGTGTTATTGCCTGTGCCATTATTCGTCTCATTACCGGTTTGGTTACCCGTTCCATTGTTTGGTGGGTCTTCCACATCAGGCCAAGTTATCATGAATTCATGAGTCAAAGTAGAGTTCGGACAATCGTGGTAACGAGACGGTCCACAATTCAAAATTGCCGCATCAAAAGTGAGAGTGACAAGCGTTGCATTTGGAATTGTTTCTGCTATACTTAATTGCCAATCAAAATGGTAAGTTTCATTTGCAAAAATCAAGTAATACCATTCTGTTCCTGTGGGCAAGCCGCTAACTTCTGAATTGTTTGCAGTTGCATTCACCCCGGGATAATTGATTGCTTTACTGCAGGTATTTACCAAATCCAATCCGATTGCTAAAGATTCGTTCACTGTCAGATTGTCAAGAATCAGACAGTGGCCGTCAGGCTCGCTTTCATTCGATTGAGGCTCAGTTGTGCCGGCATAAAAAATCGCAATTCCATTTGCTGGCAAAGAAACTTCACCATCCCACATTTCATTGTTGGAAAACTGATCAGGATGGAATCCTGAACTCCAATCTCCAACCAGGTCATCCAAATCAATACTGAATTGATAAGCAGTTGAACCTCGATTCAGCATGACAATTGCTGAAGCATTTTCAGTTTGCCGCACGTACCCAAGAGCGTCTGAACTTGCGTGTAGTGTTGAGTAATTCCCATGTCTTAATGGTTCAAGAGTTTGGCGCAGTTGTCCAAGGGTGCTCATGTTCTCTTGCAAGCCAGTTTCACGAGAATTCCACTCACTTGAGTTTCGAAGGATATGCCGATTGTCGGGGTCAGCCCCACCGTATTCTCCATACTCATCACCTTGGTAAATCATCGGCGCACCGGGAATTGTCAACAGCCAAGCAAAGGCCTGTAACGCCGCATCGTACGGTTCTTGAGTCCCCGGTTGCCCCGGTAATCCTTGTTCCACCCATTGATTCCAAGCGTCATTAGTCCCTGGGTCAGCCCTCGAGATAAATCGAGGCGAATCGTGACTGCCGATGAAAGGAACCATCGTTGCTCCTTCCACATATTGGTCGGTACTCCGGTTGGTCCAATAGTCAAGATGCTGATAATCCATAGTTCCGGATGTGAAAACGTTGTCAACCACTGCATGATAGAGGACAAAATCGGCTTGGCCATCTAATCCATCTTCGCCGATGTAGCGATTTATCATGTCGTATTCAGGTTGGTTAGATGCCAAATTGTGGCCAGCCCAACCCATTGCAGTCTCTCCTTTGAGATAGTAATCAATACCACCTGTTTCAAATTCTTCATTAATCCTGATTGCTAGATTTGTGATGGCTAAGTCATCCACATGTTTGACGGCATCAATCCTGCCACCGTCCAAATCAAATGTATACATCCACCAGATAATATCGTCAATTATCTGTTCGCTAGCAGCGCGGTTTTTCCAGTTAAGGTCTGGCATATAATCTCGGAATAAACAGTCAAGTCGTCGCTCAGTCCAATCGCAATTATTTGTGCCACAAAGGCAGCCTTGATTGAACCAATCTGGATTATCTGTGTAGTATGAATGGTCTTCGTGAACATGGTTGACAACAAAGTCGCCCATCACACGAATACCGGCTCCATGTGCGGCTTGAACCAAATCCCATAAGTCACCCTCATCGCCAAATCGGGGGTCAATTTCACGCGCCTCAGTTGGCCAGTAGCCATGATATCCAGACACCTCATGCTGTCCATCTCCTGCAGTTCCAGTGCCATTAGCCGCAGTATTGAATGGTGAAAGCCAGAGTGCATTTACTCCTAAATCTGAGAAGTAACCGTTGTTGATCATCTGAGTAATCCCGGCAAAATCCCCACCCAACCAGTCAGCACCTGATGCAGCGTTTCCCACAGCGGCATCATTACTTGGGTCTCCGTTGACAAAACGGTCAGTCATGACCATGTAAATCAGTGCGTCATCCCAAGTGAAGTCCTGTTGTTCTCCTCCCCAAAATTGTAGATTTAACGGCTCAGCGAATACATTATTGGTGTCTTTACTGGTAATTTTCCATGTGTATTTAAGCGGATTAAGATTATCCATGGGTAAGTGTAGAGTCCAAGTTTCGTTATCAAAAACATCACTATTGCTTTCTTGGTAACCGTTGAGCATCGTTCTACCAGATGTACCAATGTGGTAAGGCCCAGCACCGCTGGTTCCAGCATGGTAGAGTACTCGGTCTGGTAGTCCTGTGGTTTCATTCAATTCAACGGTTAACAGTGGCTTGCTCTTGTTGTCAACTCGTATCACAGAGTTTTCGTAAACTCCACAATAACCACGATAATTATTGACAGGGTCAAAGCGATAATCTGACTCTCCAATCACAAATTTGTAGCAGTACATTCCTTCTGTAAGGTTGAGGCTCGCCGTCCAAATTCCGGTGCTCGAATTGTGTGTAAGGTCGTAGTGGGTATCCCAGTCCCATTCCCCGATGAGACTTACGTTAGAGGGTTGCGTTTCTCCAACCTCAGGTGCCCAAGTAAAGTGTGTGAGTGGGTCGCGCATGCGTACTATCGTGTGTGAGTTTTTTTCTCCAAAAGAGTCATCTTCAAGGTTTGGTAATTGAGTTAAAGAGTTTGAAAAACTGACAAAAATCGCTGAAAACATCAATATCGCAAGCGATATACTCATCTTTGTTTTCATGTAAATATCTCCGTTCACTCGAGTGTTTCTTACCTTATCTCTCTGTGAAGATTCGGTTTGCCGTATCAACTATTTCGTCTATATGTTTGCAGAGAAATCCGCTGACAAAGTCGTTTGCCGGTTCATTATATGCTGTTAGCGGCGCAGAGTGTTGTTGCAATTCGCCGCCATCCATGATTGCAATTCTATCCGCTAAAATCATCGCTTCAATTTGGTCGTGAGTAACATAAACTGTTGTCGTGCCAAATTGGTCGTGGAGTCTCCTAATTTCAGTTCGCATTTGATTACGAAGTTCTGCGTCCAAGTTTGAAAGTGGTTCATCCATTAGCAGAACTTTGGGCCGGCGAATGCCGGCGCGGCCAAGTGCAACTCGTTGCCGCTGGCCGCCTGATAATTCCTTAGGTTTCTTTTCCAATTGTTCAGTAAGACTCAACAATTCAGCGGTTTCCTTCACACGCCTCTCAATCTCTTCATTTGGTAGGCGATTCTCTCCCTTTTCCATGCGTAGCCCAAAAGAAAGATTTTCGTGAATCGTCATGTGAGGGTATAGCGCATAACTCTGGAACACCATCCCAACTCCACGCGCTCCTGGTGAAAGGTCATTGACCACATTTCCGTCAATCATGATTTTACCCTCGGTGACATCCTCTAGTCCAGCAAGCATTCTCAGACTGGTTGATTTACCACAACCACTCGGTCCAACCAGCACCAAGAATTCTCCATCTCGGACGGTTATATTCAGTTTATTTACAGCGACGGTACCATCATCATATCTTTTCGTTACATTTTCGAATTTCACTTCGACCATTTCTTCACCCCTTTACTCCTCCAGCAGAAAGACCCTCGACGAGGAATCTTTGGAAAATAATGAACAGTAAAACCACCGGAATACTGACTAAAATTGATGCCGCGGCGAAATCTCCCCATGCTTGATTGGTTGTGGAAATCATTGATGCAAGTCCTACTGGTAAGGTGTACATCTCATTGGAGGTGTTGAATGTCAAAGCAAGCAGGAATTCGTTCCATGCCGCTAAAAATGAGAACAGTGCTGTGACAGCAATAGCAGGCACTGAAAGTGGCAGGATTACTTTTCTAAACACTTGAGCCTGATTACATCCATCAAGAATTGCCGCTTCCTCCAATTCCTTAGGCACAGTGTCAAAGAATCCCTTTAACATCCAAACACAAAGAGGTAAAGCCGTAACTGAATATGCTAAAACTAACCCAAGCCATGAATTGAGAAGACCGAGAGACTTCATCACTAAAAAGTAAGGAACTAAGATGATGATTCCGGGGAACATCTGAACTAACAAGAAGGAGAACATCGCAGGTTCACGGCCGCTAAACTTGAAGCGGCTGAAAGCATAACCAGCCGGTATAGCCAATGCAAGGCCGAGGATTGTAGTGCCTACACTGACAATAATGGAATTACGTAACCAAATCCAAAATGATTCACCATTCAATATTTTAGAGAAATGTTCAGTGCTAAATTGGTCAAATAAATTTCCACCGAGAACATTTCCTGGTGAAAATGCGATATCAAGAATCCAAATAACGGGTATCAGAACTAATACAACCGCGTGGAGTAGAATAATATGGATTCCAAGTGCCGACAGTTTTGGACCGAGTTGTCTATTTCTTGCAAGTCCTTTGGCGGCATTTTCTGCTGTCATCGTGCCTTTTACCCAAGCAGAAACATCGGGGGACGAAATCCACCAAATTGAAATCGCTGATGGAATAAGAAGCCAAGCTCTAGCCCAGAAATCAAAGATTACTAGGTCAGATGTGGCCAAACGTAGAATCGCTGAAACCATGGCCACACCGGCTACCAAAATTGCGAAATCACGTTTTGCACCTTCGCCAACAGCTGGCAACATCATCAATAGAATTGCAAGGATGGCAACATCAAGAATTGACAGCATGGCTCCGTCGCCAGTACGCAGATATTCTAGTGGGATTATTGCGGTATTCACGCAAATAGCAGTTATAATCCAAGTCCGGAGAGTTGAGAGTTCTACCGGTTGGTAGTGTTTCTTCGCCACATCCTCACTCATGATACCGCCTCCGTCGCATTAGTTTGCTTCATGTAAACAACCGAGAATCCTAGTAACATCAAGAAGATGACAACCGACCAAGCCGCGGCCACTCCATAGGCTCCATCTCTAAATGCGATATCATAGACATAAGTGATGAGAATATCAGTTGAACCAGGCTCTCCAAAGTAGAGGTCCGGTCCACCATCCGTCATAAGATAAATCACATTGAACATATTGAAAGTCCAAATAAATCCAAGCAATGAAAGAGGAACCATTGCCGATTTCAAGTTTGGAAGAGTCAGATGACGAAACTGCCGCCAACCAGAAATCCCATCAAGATCTGCCGCTTCATACATTTCTTGAGGTAGAGATTGCAAGGCCCCACTAAGTGACATCATCATGAAAGGGGCTCCAAGCCAGATGTTGACCATGATGATCAGAGCTTTCGCACCCGTCGGGTCGGCTAAGAAATTGAAATCGGTCCCAAGAATATCGTTGACAAGGCCCGCCGGCTCAAGCATTCCTCGCCACACTAGTACGGAGATGTACGACGGTATTGCCCAAGGCAAGAGAAGTATCGTTCGATATGCAACTCTCCCCCTCACGTGTTTATTGTTCAGAAGCACCGCCAACAATAGGCCAAACCCGATATGCGCGCTAACATTCACAACCGTCCAAACAAGTGTGAAGAGAGTAACTCTGACAAATCCTGATTCAGTAAAAACTTCGACAAAATTTGCAAGTCCAACCCAAGTTTGTTCCCCCAAATGAGTTTGGTCGGCGTTGGTAAAAGATAACCAAATTCCGTAGAATACTGGATAAAAAGTTAGGACTGCTAATGCTACAAGCGCTGGCGCGACATAAAAATGAGCGAGTTTTGAACGCGTTTTACCAGCCCGAGCATCGCGCCATCGCAGGAATGAAAGTAAAGCGATGAGTGAAAAAACGATTGAACCCACAGCGAATAAAATTGGCGATGTATCTGCCGGCGGCGGGATTTCATCTTGTACCTCGCTTGACATATTTAGAGTCAACAAATTGGTAGCCGCAGGTGTTCCGTTCAATCCCTCTCCAACCACCAAAATGTTGTGCATTTTGCCTGGAGTCATGCCCGTTAGGATACAGTTCCATTGAATTCCACTGTTGTGACAATCAGCATTGTAAGGATAAGTTGAATGCTCTTCACCATCAAAAGAAATGTGATACAAGTCGTATCCAATCGCATCATCGAATGAAATACTGATAGTTCGATATCCTTCAACAAGTTGAGGTGATTCTGCTTGTTGAGATTCTGCTAGCAAATTAATCAATTCAGAATTTGCCCCACTCAATGCATCTTGTGATGTCGCAGAATCAGTGTAAACCTGTTCAAAGGCAGTGCCAAGGGGCCCATATACCAAAGCCATCCCACGTGTTGTGGGTGCTGGTGTCCCAACCTGTGCTTGACCTAAAAACCCCGAAATAACCTCATTTTCTGTAATTTGCGGGTCGGTGTACAACTCAATTGAAGTCGGCATTGTGTAAGTATCAAGGGCAAAATCACGCTGCACAGATGGTGAAGATAACCACAATGCTAGATCAGTTGAAGCGACTTTCTGGCTACTCTGTTTTGTTACAGACCACCCTTTGTAAGTAACCAGAGGTGAACTTCGAAGTCCACTGTCCTCAACGATTGGCAAAAGTGCCTGACCGACATCGAGCCGACTAGATTCGTAGGTTGCCCAGTTCCATGGACCATCAACAATCATTCCAGCCTTGGAGGTAATAAATTGAGATTTCATGGATTCAATTTGTGTACCGGTTGCAACAACACCATGTTCCTTTTCCAAGGCAAATAACCAATCAACAGCCTCAGCAGAACCATTTGAATCTAATGTTGGATTGCCGTTTTCATCAAATAGATGGCCACCAAATCCTGCTTGAAACGGGAACCACCAATAAGCCACTTTAACAGGCAATGCTAGTCCTTGAACATCACCATAGGTGAGGTTTTCAGCGGCTGAAAGTAAATCATCTGTAGTCCAATTATCATTGGGATAGTCCAGTCCTTTAGCATCAAAAATTGCTTTATTGTACAATAATGAAAGACAATCTTGGCTAGCGGGAATTCCCAGCAGTGACTCCCCGTAGTACATCCCGGATATCGCGCGTTGGTCAAATTGGCTACGTTTATTTGGGGTTAGGTGAGGCCGCAAATCCTCCAATAGTGGGTAACCATCCACTCTAACCTCTCCTATCTTTCCAAGTTGGTCACTAGAAAGACGTACTAGGTCGGGGGCTTCTCCACCTTGTGCTGCAGTCATGAAAAGTTGGTCAGCATTTCCATATGGGACCATTGTCGATTCTACAGTTATGTGTGGGTTTGCTTGTTCAAAACTTGCAATTGCATTCAAATAGGTCTCTTCTTCTTTGCTTTCGGAAGCAAAGGTGTACCAAACAGAGAGAGTAATCTCTGTCTCACTTCTAGAGTTTGTTTGGTGATGATATTCCAATTGTAAATCCGGTTTCTTAGTATCAGATGAGTGGTTGAGGCTATGATTTGCAATCGCCGCGAAACTTGCGATTAACAAAAGAGCGGCGAGAAGCAGGGTAAGTCGGTCTCTGCTTGCCACAATGAGGTCCTCCACCCCGATACCCTATTGGAATTGCTGAATATTCCCAATTTTATTTCCAATCGCCCCATAGGGGCGGAAATCAAAAATATCCAAATTATCGGCCTTTCTATTAATTATTAATTAACTTAAATAAGCGAGACACTTCTCTAAGGTTCAGAAGAAATAAATTAATTATTTCAGGTATCCAGAAGCAATAGGATTGAGCACCGTTGCTTCAAGTCCTAATCTAAGGTGCGAGCACGCTTTCACTTTTTCCCATTTAGGTGCTCCTGCTTGTATTCTCAAATGATGATGCATGTAAATCTCTTAATATTTTTAGGATTTCAGATATGTAAAGCGAGATAATGCCATAATTGTGTTCTTCTATGGCCAACCTGGACTTATGGGTGTGCACGCCACTATGAAACACATCGGCGCCCCAGTTCATAGAGATAAGATGAACGCTTTCCCAGTTTTAATATCCAGCATCAATTTTATATTATTAGACTCAGTCCAATCAGATGGATAATAATCCAATGAGAGTGAAGAGATTGTGTGCTCATAAGGCTATTGCATTACTAACAATGTACCTAATTCTAGTTGTTGGAGTCACAACTCCTGCCTCCGCGCAAACTGGTGATGACGTTGGTGGGGTCACGAAGTGTGTTGGCCCAACGAACCTAGCTGTAACTTGGATATGGTCAGCAACAAATGGAACTTATCAAGGTAACATTGAGGAATGTGATGATACCATACTATCAAATTATTCCATCGAGGCATGGGATAATTCAGTATTAGATGAACATGGCGCGCCAACTGTGATCAAATCATTCATTCCCATTGAACCCATGACTCCATTTGTTCTTGAGAAGCCGGAATCCGCCGAAATCATATTTTGTCCAATGTATGAGTATGGATTATTGAAAGAGATCACTGAGGCGGCTGACCAAGGATCCGATTGGATAGACTCATTAGGATCAATAGGATCATGTTCAACCATGTTTACCGCAAGCAAGGATGAGTCTCAAACCTTTGAATGTCATAATCTAGCAGATGATTCTGGAGTCGTGAGCATTATCGACAAGTCGGTCACCATCGGATTCACGAATGGTTGCATATTCCCAATCTACTTGGATCTTGACGATTCACGGGAGGGGAAACTAACACTAGACTGGCAGCGGATAGACACTAATACTTGGGCCGAAGGCGAGTGGGCACAAAAGTTCTACATCTACAAATATGATGATTTCGGCAAGGCAAAAACCAGAGTATTAAATGAAAAGGAGGTCGAGCCAATTGATTGGCCTGGTGATCAGTCCAAGAGCGGAACAATTGATAAACACAATTACGATAACTCACCAGATTCCTACGGGACATTCTCAGAACTGGGTCGATGGCAACTAACTGGATTCATAGGTTATAAAAATTCAAAACCCGGGACTAAAGTTGAGGGGAGATTTAAGGACAGGTCATCTGGATACTTTGATAGAGTCATTAGCGGGGGTTCTGCAACTACCAACTACCAGTTTTTGGTAAATACAGAGCATGTTGTAAGTGAGTTGCATTATGAAGCAAAGTCCTCCACTACTTTCCCACCATCTTCTCCACAACCATGCGTTGAGACATACTCCGCTCCCGACCAAATCAAGGAATCTGATGCCTGGGTTGAGACCACAATGAAAGGGAAAGCGAGAAATTCTGCTTTGACAGATTTTTATTATGCCACCGCAACATTTGAATTCGTGGTTGACTTGTCTCTTTGTCAATATTTACCTCTGTTTGCAGTTCACTACGAGGTAGAAAGAGATGTGTATGCATATGTGGCTGGGGTTTGGAGTCAGAATCCCATACACCATGATGTCGTGTACCAAGGTGTCTGCCAGGGGACCTCTAACTGTACGGAATCATCTTCGAATTCAATAGTTCTTGAAGGGGGGTGGGATCCACGTGTCTATGAGAAGACAAAAGCAAGACCTCTCACTCAACAGGCTGGTGGTTCACATTCTCCACTCTACAATGTAGTTTACACTGTTTCTTGGTGCTCAACTGTTAATCTTCAAGGCTGCACCCCTGGTCAGAAAACAGAGTCTCTCTCAACTGAGGTTCTAATTGTGTAGTGTGTGAACACTACTTCTAAATTCGGTTAAAGGAACAAAGAAATGGTGGTGATGAAATTGAGTAACATTCCCGTCATCGTATTCAACATCTGCATCTGTGCCATCATTTTGACCTGTATAATGCCAACCGCCCAAGCTCAGGAATCAGAAACCGATGAATCGGACGTACTGGTGATGTCCACCGACTCTAGTTCAGTACACTTCATATCTGGCCAGACTAAGGAAATTTTGGTATTCATAAAGAACAAAAGCAATTTGAGTGTGAATGTTAGTGCTCATTTGACTGGTGCAGAAAGAGGTTCAATTGACGAGTGGGGCATCACATTTCACGAGGAAAAAGTGAATTATTTTGAAGCGAATGAGACTTTGACTATAGCAATCATAGTTAATTCTCCAATACATATTACCGGTGAGTCTACGACTAGCATATATCCTAAGGCAGAAGTAATTGGTGATGACGGCGAAGGACAATCGCGTGTATCCCTGATGATAGTCTTGGAGTACAAGGGCGAAGTAGCTATTGTTAGCAATTTTTTCTTAGACAACATGATATTCATTGGAATTAGCAGCATCGTAGTAGTTTCAGTCATCATCTATGTGCACAACCACTCGCGTTTCAAACCTTAAATCCAAGATGAACTTTCAAACGCCTTTTGCTCGAACTGAACGATGTGAAATTAATGCTGATCAATCGCGCCGGGACCTGAGCGGGCTTGCAACTATCGGGAGCAAAACGGTCAGGTGAGCGTGAACTGAACAGATTAGGAGCGTTTTCTCCGTTCACGCGCAGGCGCGAGCACGACTACATTTTGTGCCATTTGCGTGCTCGTCGCCGGGCCAACAACCTGGACTGAACGATGAAATCAATGTGAATCTTGAGTGAGGGAAGGTTGTGGCGAGGCGCGAGCACCGCCGCAATCAATCAGATTCCAAGGTGCTCGCGCCGGGCAATCAAACTGGACTGAGTGACGAAATCAATGCAAAATTAGAGCGAAGGAAGTTTGATGCGAGGCGCGAGCACCGCCGCAATCAATCAGATTCCAAGGTGCTCGCGCCGGGATTCGAACCCGGGTAGACAGGATGAAAACCTGCAATGATGGGCCGGACTACACCACGCGAGCCACAGCCTCGGGGCGAGGGTTAGGTGTAAAACCGAATCGGTTGTTCACTCATCTTCATCGCCCTCTGAGAGGCCATCCCACCAAAGCCATGCAGGATAGAGAAGAAGTGCACCCAAAAGCGAGGCAAAAATGAACTGCCAACCTGTGAGGAAATCGATGAACTGCTCTCCATAAAACCCTATCACCAAGACCTCCAAACCGAAGCGCATTGAGCGCCCAACTAACCCGGCAAGAATGAATGTACTTTTCTCCATTTTACCGATGCCAGCGCACCAACCAAGAACTTTGTACGGTATAGGTGTAAAAGCGGCAATAAATATTCCAAAACCCCCGTATCTTTTGACTAGGGTATTGAACTTTCGAACAGCACTCTCAGACGCAAAGCGTTCAAGCAAGGGATGACCCCATTTATCTCCCATCCACCATGCTACTAAAGAGCCAAGGACGCTAGCGATTGTAACTACTAAGAAAATTGATACCAAGCGTATTGGATCGGATGTGCTAGCTGCCATTGGAATGACAAGTGCATCAGGTGGAATTGGTTGGATAAATGCCTCAGTGAAAGCCATCAATCCAAGGCCCGCTAGACCGATTGAAGCAAACCAAAGAGTCACCTGCTCCGCTAGTGCTGAAAAACCACTCACGTTTCTTCGCTAGCCACTCCATGCATCAATCTTCGCCTTTGAGGTGAGACCGGCACGCTCATTGAGTGGTGGTCTAACCAGTAGCCATGCGTGTTTTGGACACTGCGGCTTTACTTCATTGGCCATTACCCCAATTATCAGGGTGTGTAGTGTTTAGCCAGAGAGAGGAACTTGCAAACCTATCTTCTGACAGGGAGATGTTATTGGATGGCGCTGATTTACAATGGTCTACACCATCTGCTAACTCACTTGAAAGGGCTTCAAAGGTGGCGGCGAAGAGTGGGGATTTAGGCGGATTATCACCGGTTGATTTAGAGATATTAGCACTCGCTTTAGAGTTAGAAGCCACACTTGTGACAGACGATTACCGTCTACAAAATTGTTGCTTAGTTGCTGGAATCAAGCATCAACCTGTCTTGACTGATGGAATATCTGAACGTTGGCAGTGGCAGTTAGTCTGCTCAGGTTGTGGTGCCATAAGTAATGAGCAGAACGTATCCAAAAAGCGTGGTGAGTATGGTAATTGTGGCGATTGTGGTTCGCCTTACAATATTCGGAAGAAGTAATCATTCTTCTGAGAGGTCATCCTTGACTTCATCAGCAGTTTTACCTTCAATTTCGACTCCAGCAGACTCTGCCTTTTCAGTGAGTTCTGCAGTTTCAGTTTTACCGCCGCGGTCTAAGTCTGCTTCAGTAGCGCTTTGAGAATCGCTAATTCCTTTCTGAAATTCACCTTTTGCCATGCCAAGGGAACGGGCTAACTTAGGCAATCTTTCAATTCCAAAAAACAAAACAAAAAGGGCGAGAATGAACAGCATCTCTGAACTTGACGGCATCATGGTAACTACCTCTAACCCCCTCGCGTCGGTTTTATCCATTGAATGATTCGGCGCAAACCGCTACATTTGGGGGAAAATACGCGAGTATGTCATTCAGCCATCTTAACCGCCAGATACTGGCGGTAGAAATGCGATTTCACTCGCGTCCGGGATTTCAACATCAGGAGAACAGAATTCTCCATTAAGCGCAACTTTCATTCCGTTATCAAGCATTTCTGCAATCTGCAAGCGCTCTGCAAGGTCCTGTATAGTGCTGCCAACTTGGAGTGGAAACTCAAGTGTTTTGGTGCCTAACTTGTCCGCGAGAGGCCCGAATAATCGTACGGTGAACTTGACTGCCCTACCATTTCCCGCCGTGCTCATCAAATGACTGCAGGCAAACATGAGTATAAGAGGTACCTCTTTTTGGCCGGCTTATGAGTTGTGTATTAGAGGCGAAGGAACTCTGGAAGGTCTACGACACGGGTTCAGTGAAAGTGAAGGCTCTCAAGGGAGTTGACTTGGAGATTTCAGAAGGAGAGATGGTTGCAATAATGGGTCCATCTGGTTGTGGTAAAACCACCTTTCTAAACTGCGTTTCAAGCCTTGATGAGTTCACTGCTGGTGAAGTTTTAGTAGATGATCAACCTCTCTCTGAGATGTCGGATAGAGATAGAACTGATATGCGGAAAAACCGCCTTGGCTTTGTGTTTCAATCATTCAATCTGATTCCAGTTCTTTCTGCGGTTGAAAATGTTGAATTACCACTTATTTTGAAAGGGAAATCAAGTAAAGAGGCTAGAGAAATCGCACTAGATGCGCTTGACGCAGTTGAATTAAAAGAATGGTCTGGGCACCTCCCTGCCGAATTATCAGGCGGCCAACAACAGCGAGTAACAATTGCTCGCGCCTTCGCTCATCAACCAGCGTTAATACTCGCAGATGAGCCTACTGGGAACCTAGACACAACAACTTCTGATTCCGTGATGGAATTACTCGTCAATCTGAATAGGAAAAAGGGAATTACATTTGTGATAGTCACACACGAAGAGGAAATAGCACGTCAATGTACGAGGCTAGTAACAATCCAAGATGGCTTGATTACAAGTGATGAAAAAATTGAGAGAACTGGTGACTTTGAGGAAGAATGAGTGGGGTTGATTAATCTGTCAAACTCAGAAGAATCACCTCCCTCCGGAGGTGGGGATAGCGCGGTCAAAAGGTTTGGTCGCCGTGTGCTCTTCAGTGTATTATTCGTGGGAATCACAGTTTTTTGTACAACTATGATAGTCGGGATTGTCAAATCAACATCATATGATGGTGTTGGATTTGGTTGGTATGCTACAGCAATCAGTTTGGGATTAGTGACAGCACTTGTTGCTCTACAATTACTCGACTTTGCTTTTTCAGGAAGGAGGCGGATGTTGGCTCAAATGGCTCTCAGCAATCTACGCCGCCGTAAGCGAAACACCGCACTAGTGATTGTCGGACTGTTAATCGGGTCGGCAATTATCACCAGTAGTTTAGTTGTCGGGGATAGTCTTGATGCCACCCTACAAGCAGAATTTGCTGAGGCATTAGATGAGGTAGATATCATCATCAGCGGTACAGACTTGCTGAGAAATCCTGTTTGGATGAATCAAACGAGGATGGAAGGATTCGTTGATACATTGTACAACAATTCCGATATCGACGCAGTTTCTATCGGAATAAGTATGCAAATTGGTTTGAAATCTGAATTACATCAAACAGTTGAGGCTAATAATGGCCACTGGTTAGCAATGGATGAGGATTACCAAACTCAAGGCACATGGAAACCTTTTGGCGGACAGGGAGGGCCTCTTTACTCAGAAATAAATGATGGAGAAGCGTACATCAGTGAGAGAGCCGCCGAAAAACTGGAATTAGAAATTGGTGATACTGTTGAGGTAAGTTGGTCAGCAATTTCAGAAAGCGGCCAGACACAACGGGAAATGACTAATTTGACAGTGCAGGAAATTGTACCCACAAAAGTATCTGGCTACGTGTTTGGCGGCGACTCAACAATCTACACAAGTCTATCCCAGGCTCAAGAAATTCTAGGGCGCCAAGGAGAAATAAACCGAATTGCTATTTCAGCGACAGGTGGTGTTCTAGACGCCCAAGCCGCAGAGGAACGGGCATTGCCATTCATTAATTCAACTCTTGATGAGGTTATTATTGCAGGTGACTCGGGCTTAGAGATTGCTACAGTGCCAGAGGATTTCTCCATAGCAGTGCAACGAATAAGCGGTGAGGGTTTACTCTACGGGGATGAAGTCGAAAGTTTGAGAGAAAACATATCTGCTGCCTCACCGAATGCATCTGTTGCAGAATTGTTAATGGCTCCCTTACTTCAAATCTCAAGTGGTGGTGTAAATTTAACCGGGCTGATTTCTGCTGAGGTTTCTGCAATAGATTCAGATGGTGTTGCCGATTGGTATGCGACTCCATCAGGCCTTTCAGTTCAGATGAAAAATACTAGTCAGTGGTTTCAGTGGGTTCCCCGTGGTGGTGATTCAAAGGCGATACATTCAGTGAATTCTGTTCGAGATGGTGTTGCCCTCTCTTTGCACTCTGAAGGTGTCCGACTTTCCGCTCTTAGTGAGGATGAAGATTCACGAGATATCACAATGCCAGAAGGAGACGGAGAGTTGGTCAGTTTAGTAGTTACTGAGGCAGACCTCGGGGTTGCGCTTCGCATCAGTGAAGGTGGTGCAGATCTTCTGTTCGGAGATGCTTATAGTGATGGGGCAATAGTCTGGGATTACGCATCAATTGACCTTTCTAATTTTAGTCAGAATTTAGAGGATGGCGGGCTTGCCTTAGAGGGTGATTCCCTATACCTAAGATTAGAGGGTGCTTTCACTAGTTCAACCTGTGAAATACCTATCCAAGAAATCAATTCAGAATTTAATTCTTGCAATTGGAATCTTGACCCTCCTGCAAGCCGTTCAATTACTACTTCTGGAGGACTTTCTTGGGACCTTTACGGGCAGGATTTACAATCAACTTCTGCTCGTCTTGATGGCTCTATTGTTTCTGCTCATGACCTCGGCTTACCTAATGGTGAAATTCTATCCGTTTCTTCCTCTGCTGTGATGGTTGAAGAGGCTGGCCTTTTCCGTTGGAATGGTACGGGTTTTTCACTTGCAGATACTCAGCCCGCTGAAGGAGCTGACAACCGAACTGCATGGAGTGATGGTGAGAGAACCATCATCACATCTCCTTATGGTGTCCTAATATCAGAAGGGTCAAATGTTACTGGTAGGTTGCCATATCAGATTTCAGTTGATGGCATCTCTAACTTACCTCTTGTGGCAATTGCGTTGACTGAAGGGCTTGGAATCCCTAATCCAGAACCAGGTTCTCTATATCTTTCATCTTGGTCAGCAAATGGATTAGGATTGACTCCCCCACAATCGCTACAAGTTGTTGGATTGATGGCTGCTGCTAGAGGAATATATGAGCCAATGCAGTTCAATTATACGTTTCAGATACCTGAATTACCTGCTCCACCAGGCCAGCCAGGTCTTGATGATATATCCCTCGCAGTTGTCAATATATCGGATGCTCAACAACTACTGAATCGTGATGAAACAGTTCGCAGTATGGTGATGGTGAGTGGCTTTGCATTGGTTTCCAATGATAATTTCTCAAAATTAGAGGTGAATATCACCGCTTGGGCCGATGAGATTTCAACTGCGGAATCAGTTGGTGTCAAAACAGTCGCACTAAAATCAGAGATTAGAGCAACCACTGCTGATTCCGGCGCAAATTTTTCCGCATTGTTCTTAATTTTCGGCTCTTTTGTCATTTTTGCGGGTATTTTACTGGTGATGAATCTCTTTGTCATGCTCGCAGATGAACGAAAATCCGAGATGGGGATGCTCAGAGCACTAGGCATGCATCGCGGAGAATTACGAGGAATGTTTGTGATAGAAGGAACCATGATCGGCTTAGTTTCAAGCGCAGTTGGCGCATTGGCAGGAATTGGTGTTGCGAAATTATTGATGTTAGGTCTTGACAGGGTTCTCACTCAAACTTACCAACGCGGCATTCTCTTTTCTTGGGAGTGGCACAGCCTATTGAGTGGTTTTTCAATAGGATTCCTAGTGACTTTCATGACACTAATGGCGACATCAATTTACATCTCACGGCTAAATGTAGTTGCCGCAATGAGGGACATTCCAACTAGAATGAAAGGTTCTCTTCCCTGGTGGACCATACTCATCTCACTTTTCATGTTGGGTTCGGCAACGGTTTCTGCAGTGCTCGCCTTTATGATTGGAGACCCTGAAACTGGTAGCCGCTATGCGTGGTGGTTAACGGCTGGTTTCCTATTCCTTTTCGGCTTAGTACCGCCTCTTTACTTCATATTTTCAAAATTATTGCCCGAATCTCTGTCATTTAGAGGTACAAGGATTTCACGCACTGTTCTAACTCCTCGCCTAACCATGACGATTCTAGGATTACTTATGTTCGGCTGGGGGATGTGGACTGACCCGATTAGAGATGGTTGGGAATTAGGCGATTCAGCATTCATCATTTTGGGTCTATTCTTAGTGGGTGCAGGTGTATTGTTATTGACCAGTTTAGCCCCAATGATTGCTCGTTCCTTAGCAAAAGCAGGAACCCGAGTCTCAAGCCGTTTGTCATCAGTATTACCTACAGCACTTGCTTACCCATTAGCAACACCATTCAGGACTGCAATGACCATGGGAATGTTCAGTTTGGTGGTTTTTGCTGTAGTAGTCTTGTCCGGATATTCTGCACTTGTCGGCAACTGGCTTGGCGATATTGGTGAGGATGCACGTGGTGAATGGGAAATTGTTGCATTTGGTGATTTAGACCTTGGTGATAATTCTAGTGAATGGGATTTGGGTGAATTAAATGCATCTGATTTCGATGGCATTGCAACTATGCATACCGCAACTATTCAAGTATATCAGAAAGGTGAAACTGATTTAGAAAACAAATCAATGTATACAAATATTCGTGGTTTTGATTCAAATTTTACAAGATTAAGCGGATTACCATTATACTCCTGGGAACCGAGTTTAGGTGATACGAATGAAGAGGTCTGGAATGCCATACTCGATAACAATACACTTGTTGTGGTTGATTATACCATGGCTGTTGAATCATATCAAGGTGAAGGCGGGGTGATTCACGAAGGAATGGGCCTGAATATTGGTGATGCGATAATTGTCCAAGACCCATTCAACCCTGCCATTAACGCTACATTCTTTATTGGTGCTGTAATGAACGAGGAAAGCGGATGGTTTGCAAGTGGGGTGAGTGTGGCCAAACCAATCGCAATTGAGCGTTTTGAGGCAGAACCATCCTCAATCTGGTTCTCGCTCCCACCAGATGTAACGCTCGAAGAGCAGGAAGAAGTTGCAAAAGTACTTCAATTTGAATTGGTAGAAGAAGGCGCAATTGTATTTGCAATAGAAGTTGAATTCAAAGAAATCCAATCATTCATTTTTGCTATGTTTAGCCTACTTCAAGCATTCCTTGCTTTAGGCCTAATAGTTGGGATTGCTGGCCTTGGAGTAATTACCATTCGAAATGTGTCTGAACGGGCTCATCAAACAGGGATACTGAGGGCTCTTGGATTCCAGCGGAGTATGGTTATTGCAGGTTATCTAACAGAGTTGACTTGGGTTAGTTTGTTAGGCATCTTGAATGGGGCTGCTGTGGGGGTTGGTTTCCACTACCAACTGTACGTCAAATTCCTCAAGGATGAAGGGGCAGAATTCGTGCTTCCTTGGGGGCAGATTACCTTGATTATTTTTGGCGCTTATTTGCTTACGATTTTGGCCACTGCTTGGCCAGTAAGAAGGGCGGCTTCGATACACCCAGCAGAGGCTCTCCGCGACATTGAATGATACAAAATATATGCACCAAAATCAATACGATTGTGCGTTTACAAGTGAATTACTTAACAAACTCCCGCGCATAGTATAAATATGGATTGAACAGGTGGGACAATCCCTTAGTGGGAGGACTGTGACATGAAGAGAGCAACAAGTTTGGTTTTAGCGCTGCTGATGTTTATGAGCGTCGTAGCAAGCCTAAACCCAATAGAATTGAATGAAAGTGAACCGGTGGAAGACACCAACGGCCGAGCCGATTATGAGGCTTGGTTGATGGGAGCAAATTCACCGCGAGAATCGACGACCGATATGACAGGCACGGTGAGAAATTCCGTGGATGCTGGCGAGGACATATTATTTGACCTCGTTATCAAGAACGATGGTGATAACGACATATCAGAACTAACAGTTACTGTAACTGTTGCTGATAGCGAAGGTACAATATTGTTCATTGATGCAGAAGACGCAGCGGTTTGTGATGACACAATTTCTTGTGGCATCCAATCCTTTGCATCTGGCGATTATCTGGCCAATGGTCATTATGTGGTTCGTGATTCAACAGGTGGAAACCTAGTTTGGACACCAACAGCACCAGGAATGTATACGGTGCACATCGAAATCGATACTGCTGACCAAGATACCAATTTGAACAACAACATCCTAGATTATGATGTCAATGTAGTAGATTGGTACGATATCTCAACAGAACTTGCTTGGGATAATGGTGATGACCCAATGTCTGGTGCGGGACCACATGGGTTTACCATGACCGCATTTGTTAATGGAAGCGCCTCTTGGGATCCTCGAGACGTACAGATGGATGTAACAATGAGTGGATTGTTCCAACCATTTATGGTGGATGGTCAGGGTAATACTAACCCTGTATCAAGGTTTGATGCTGATGGCGATGGGTCATTTGACGATTGCCCTCAAGGACCAAGTGCTAGTTCATGCACATGGTCGGTAACTTTCGGTGAATTGTTCGGCGCAGGCCAAACAAATGATATTGAAGTTTACAGCAATCTTTCGATGGAACCACCAACACATCAGTATGCAAGTGACCTCGGCGAAACCCGTAGCGTCCCTGATTTCCAGACAGCATACACCTTCTCAGGTACTATACAAGGAGATTCAGCTAACGCAAACGGCGTTGGGACATTCACAGTCCAATCGTCTCTATCCCAGTACACAATATATGAGATGATATCAACTGATTACGGTGGCGCAGGCCACGACACAAACATCGTGAATGAGATGGTAGAGACCTCTGTATCTCTTGATGATAAGAATGGCAACAATGATGCATTACTAACTGCAACCTTTGCTTCTTATCACGATGCACAAGTCGTCAATGTTGAAGCAGGAAACCCTCGTCAAGAAAGCGGCCGATTGGACGCTGGAATGACACGTGTATTCGCAACCGTTGCACACAGTGGTAGTGACCGAACAATCAACTACGATTGGGCTGTTACATTCAACGTTAAGGACTCAAATGGTGATGACATCATTGGTTCACCTATAATGGCGAATGAATGTGACAACCCTGATGACCCTGCAGGTTCAAACGGACACGAGTACTTGGGGGAAATGCACCCAGCAACTCTTGAAACAACCGCTTGCGCAGAGATAATGATGGATCCGGGAATGTTTTCAGTAAGTGCTACAATTGATTTAATTGACACTTCCCTAACAGATACAGACTCCGCGAATGATTGTAACACAGGTACTAACCCTGACTGTAAAGATGATATGAACGCGGCTAATGACATGCGTACAGGACACTTTGAAGTCCTAAACAACGGGCCATCTGCTTACTTGACGATGGATGAGGTTGAGGGTGACATCATTAGTGGCACAAGAATCACCTTCTCTGCACGTGCAGAGCATCTTAGCCAACCTGATTTAGACGAGGACGGAAACCCTGACCCATTCGGGTACACATGGTCGATGTCCGGCTCTGAAATGGACCCACAGTTGGAGGCTTGCCTCGGCCAGCCTGATTGTACAGTTGACATGAATCTCATGTGGCTGGGCTCACCAACAATGATTGTTACCGTGACAGACCACTGGGGAGCAGAA
The DNA here is from genome assembly GCA_016845345.1 of Methanobacteriota archaeon. Classification (GTDB taxonomy): domain Archaea; phylum Thermoplasmatota; class Poseidoniia; order Poseidoniales; family Thalassarchaeaceae; genus MGIIb-Q1. The sequence goes on along the minus strand of JAERSV010000049.1, from coordinate 9,358 downwards.
GCATCTGCACAACTATCATTCAGTGTTTGGAATAACTATTCCCACGTTGATTCTGGAGATTGCTGGAATGCTGAATACGATATTCTGTATGCAGGAAATATGCAATACACCGCACAGTTCTCAGATGCTGATGATGCAACAGGTCAGGTACTAAGTGGCAGCCCAGGTTGGGATTCAGTCTGCACATTCAATATCGATGTGAGTGCACAACTTGCACCAGGAGATGTGAACAGTGAAGACCTAGTTGTGACTGTAGACGCTGATCCATCAGTTGGCCATTCCCTTTGGTATGAGGGTGGCACAGGTTGGGTTGAGATGACAGGAACCACACAAACACAGGTCGATGCAGATACAATCAGTCTATCCTGGGGCAACGATGGCTCTCTACCATCTCGCTCATCATCTTTGTATGCAGTATTCGCATCTGCAACAATCGGACAAGCACCACAAATTGGTATTGATTCATTGACCGCAACTCTCGGTGCTGCTGGAGTAATTGACCTTTCATGGGCAATTAACAACTCACAACTCACTGGAGCAAACGATTACGGTGTTTTGTACATCAATGACGATGGAGCGGCCCTTGATGGCACACGCAGTACTTTTGACTTGACAACAACAACTCACACAATCGCTGGCACACACGGTACAACATATGAGTTCCTCGTGCGCGTAGAGAATGGAGAAGTTGGAACAGATGGTAACGCTCTATACGGTACACCAGTAGACTCAGGTAGTGCAACTGCAGATGGTCAAGTTGACCCAACAGCAGGCGCTGATGACCTTGAGGCTGCTAGTTCAGGTGAATCTAGCATTCACTTCACATGGAGTGCAGCAGATGCATCTGATGTCGACCACTGGATGATTTGCTGGTCACCAGCACAACACACCTCTCTAGAGGTATCAAGCCTAATGATGGCAGGCAACTGTCACCACACCGCTGATTCCAGCATGGATGTTACAATGGACAGGCATTCAGGTTCTGGTGTATTCTACTACTCAGTGAATGCAATGGATTCAGTTGGTAACATGGAGACAGCAGACTCCAGCGCAGGTCTAAGATTTACAGATGAGACTGGACCAGGCGTGAACGTTGACGACACCATTGGTGTTGAAGGTGGAGACGGAGAAATCCCAACCCAAGCTTGGATTGCAATCGGCATACTTGTCCTAGTGGCAGTTATCGCTGGTGCATTCATCCTAACCCGCGGTGGCGGCGAAGGCGACTCCGACGAATTTGACTACTGAAGTTGAATCGTAAGAGAAAGTAAGCAACACAAAGACCCGCATCAGCGGGAAACCCTCGGACAGGGGGCCCTATGGGCCCCCTGTCCTTTTTTATTTTTTAGAATTAAGGACCTTCAAACAACGAATTGTATATTACAACAATTGAACGATTTATTGATCACTGATTAGAATAGATTTAATGAATTTAATCCAGAACCAAAGATTATTGACATTTTGAACAAATCCATGCCAACTAAATCGATTGAAAACACCGATATTTTTTATATAAAACCGGGAGTAAAAATTACTAAAAAAGTAATGTAAAAAAAGTGTTACAAATTGTTTGTACTACATTTTTTTGACCCATTTTTTAACATTCAATATGGCTACGGTACCCCATCCCAAATCAAAGCATCAAAGGATATGCACCCATATGGTTATATGCGCGACAAAACGTGCCAAAGAGTGCCATACGATAGTTTGGGGTATGAACAATGGTGACAAATAAAAATAAAGTGACCTTTGGGGGCAGTTGGCTTTTGCTAACTCTCCTGATGATTGGAATGAGTTGGAGCGCTGCGGTTTCGCCGGTAACGGAGAATTTGCAGACTTCTGAAAACGACGGGGCAGAGTCTATTGATGACCTGCTGACTCTACCGGATGAGACGATTAATCCGGCAGATAATGATGAATTTGGATATGACGCAGGAGCTGAGTTAATCGGCTCCCGTACAGAAACCGCCAAAACCTTCCTGAAGGATAATGGCGATTTCGAAGTTATTGTCTCTCCAGTACCAGTCCATTACATGGACGAGGGTTCCTGGGAAGAGATAGACTTGACAATCGAGTCCAATGAAGGAGGGTGGAGTGTAACACAGAACACATACGAAACCTACTTCGGAAACGATGCACGTCAAGGAGTCCAAATGGTAGTTGATGGGCAAACCATTCGCTACGGTATTATGCCACAAGTAGTGGTTCTAGATGGCAACACGCTATCTCCTGAACCTTACATGGCGAAGCCTAGCAGTGAGCCTATCGATGTTGGTGCAAATGTGATTAGATATCCTATGCTAACTGGCATCTCGCTTGACTACAAGGTGACTTCAACTCAGTTGAAGCAGAACCTTGTCATCCGAGAAGCACCAATGTTGCTTGACCACCAGAAGGAGTCAGGATACTTCGGTATCGCAGAAACTATGATTCTGCCAACCGGATATGCACTGTTCCTAGGTGAATCACCGATTGCAGACGGTGAATTGGTTAAGACAAACCAATCGCTAAGTATCCGCAATTTGGAGACTGGTGAGTTATTGGTAGCGATTCCACAACCGCTCGTTGAGAGTGTTGAGCCTACAGAAGAAGGCCCACACATCGGTGAGTACGTGATTCGGGTTCAAGGAGAATCAGTTACACTGACTACTGTTGTTGAGAACACATGGCTGATGGACAGTGATAACCGCTCTTTCCCAATTGCTATTGATCCAACAATGGACAAAGGTGCACAGCGTGCTGGATATGCATATTACTACCGCATCACTCGATGGGGTTGGTACACAAGCACTTACGAATACGCATTCTCTAGCTCTTCCTTGCTGTACACTTGCAGAGGTTCAGGGTCTTGGTCTAGCACTTGCACTTCGTCAAGTTACTCATGGTACTACCGATATGCTTGGTACCGCTTTGACTTTAACAATGCGCTACCAACTGGTGCCAGTGTTAACAGCGTAGATTTCAAATCTAGCGTTGGAAGATATCAGAGTGGTGCTCGGAATTTCGAAGTTGCTGTACTGAAATCAGGTTCGAGTCAATCGAGTAATATGATTGATCCGAGCAGTTATCTGTATAGTAGTGGAAGATATTTGAATCGCTATATCAGAAACAGCGCGGCATCGTCTTCGTCTACGTCATTGAGTGACCCTGGTTACTACTGGAATGGCGGAGCCGTTAGGTCCATTGGAATGAACAGCAATGGGGTTAGCGACGTGCAAGACGCAGTTGACGGTAATGGAGCGGGTTCAAGCGGACACATCCTCGGATTAGGCCTAAGGAATACCGCGAATGCGCCGTTCTGGTATTGGTGTAGTACAGGATACTACAGTTACTATGGTTGCACAAGTGCTACCAAGTATCCACACTTGCATCTAGATTACAGCGGTGGTTCTGATACGGCACCTCCTGAAGATGACTTTGTGGCTTATACAGGTCTTACAACACACCGGGCAGAGCAGAGAACATTCTGGTTAAACCTACGTGATACAACTGGTGTGGACACCACAACTAATGGCGGTCCATCACTAAGTTACAGTATTGACAATGGTAGTTGGACTAATGTACAAGCAACCACATTGGGCACATGTCTTGCTGGATACTGGTGTAATTTCCGTGCTGTAATACCTGCAGTACAGGAAGGCGAATATGTTGAGTATTTCTGGGCATTCCAGGACTTGGTTGGTACAGTTGCCGGAACAACTGGTAACCCCAATTTCAAGACCTTGCCTGTGGGTGGAACTGGTTCCCCAAGCAGTGTAACTGCGCCAAGTTCCCCATACAACTACTTCGTGCAAGCAGATGAGCAAGCAGATGCGTTCAATAGCGATGGAACGAAAAACAACAAGTGGCAACTAAAGATTGACGCTTTGACAAACTACCGATACTATTCGGTTTATCGATACTTTGATGAGCAAATCACATACTACGAAGACAGCCAAGAATACATTTGGGAGTATGATACTTCTGACTGTGGAACAGGTAGTTATCAATGTTTCAACACTGGAGGTGCTTACGAGATGAGGTACAGTCCAAATGTAAACAGTTACTCATACTCAAATTGCGCTTCAACCGCAACTTGTGTTGTAACTGAGCCGTATGACGGTTACTCGAATGCAATTAGTGGCCAACACGGCCCAGGTATGTCTACAATTTGGTGGTACAATACTGCTGATGGAGCATGGACAGTAGTTGGTCTAGATGACGAAACTGGAATCGACCAGCCTGTATCAGGTGCATCAGTTGGTACTCAAGGTGGTGGCCGAAATTGTGATGACTGTTACTCTGCAATCCCAATTCCTGGTGACATCACCATGAAGTTCGGTACACTAAGTGTAAACGCGACTTACTCCTCGAGTTCTACCACACGTAACTGGTTCTGCACAAACAGCAACAATCACCCGCTGTACTTTGCAAGCAGTTCCAGTTCCAACCCATACTGTCTATACTCGTACAGTACTTACCGCTATGACCGCCAATTCAACGGTTGGATGGCGCCTGGTTACGATGGACGATGGTCAGGTAACACTGATATCGTGCAGAAGGTAAGCCCTGTTAGGCCGATGCCTGATATCTACCCGCCTGAGTTTGATCACACAGGATTGATGGATACTCACAGCGAGGATGATAGAACAGTGACAGTAGGCATGCAAGATGCTGGAGATCCTCCAACAGGCATGAATACATCATCAGGTACTGATGCAAATGGTGTCCTAGAAGGACCACACATGGTCTACCGTGTGTTCAATGCAACAAGTCAGTCATGGGGTAACTGGGTTACTCGCGCAATGGCACAAGAATCTGGCAAGACTCGCGCACAGTGCGAGTTAGCTCCTTGTGACTGGTCCGCGACAATCCCTGGTACAGACCGTGAGAATACTGTTGAGTACACTATTCATGCTAAGGATAACAATGGTAACTGGAATAACACTACAGCAATGAGTTATATGATTGGAACGCCAACAAAGGTATTCACCGTTGAATGGCATGACATGAACTGTGGATTTGGTTCACAATACAAGTGCTCTTATCAAATTAAGATGTACGATGTAACCAATGAAATTGAGTATCATTACGATACTAGCTCATCTGCTTACTATGATTACGAAAACATCGGATATCAGAAGGGTGGTTCAACTGCAATTGGTGCATCTCTAAGAGAGAGAGGTCCAGGATATGTTGCAGGGGCAAACCCATATGACTACAACTACCGAATTGCAACCGATGGTAACAACCACGCAAACGAGCAGATGACAGTTGGAATGACAGAATTGTACAATTACGATGAAGTCTTTACTGGTACATCCAATGGATACCCATACACATACTACTGCACACGTTACTGGTATAACTACCGAAATCAGTGTGGAGATGTTATTGATATCCCAGCAGGATTCGACATTGATTACTTTGGTACCACATACAGTGGTAACAACAGTCACAAGTTACACGTAATCCGCCATGGTGGTGCTGCATTTAGCACATCAACATCAACAACACCAATGCAAATGTCGTACTATGGTTGGGGTGGATACTGGCCTGAAATGCCTAATACTGGCTCATACATCCGCAACGCACAACTTACACCTTGGTTTGGTTACTATGGTGCATACTACTGCTACAACAGTGGAAGCAACGAATGTAGTATCCGTACAAAGACCATCCCATTCGATGGTGCTGGTATGGATGTTTACGCTGATATTACTGAAGACACAATATGGGACGCAGAAATGAGTCCAATTCGTGTTGTGCCAAGCGGTGATTACCTACGCGTAACAGCTAATCTAGTGATTGACGCAGGTGTTGAAGTTCAATTCGCACCAGGTAAAGGATTAGATATGGCCGGAACTTGCTCTCGCTTGACAACAAATGGTAATGCAACACATCCAGTTAGCATCTCCAACCTTGGCAATTCAGCTGCTAAAGGTATTGCGTTCACAAGCGGTTGTGCAGACACTGATGACAGGCATATGTTCAACAACACTGACTTCAGCAACTTAGATGTTGCAATCAGTGCGGGCAGCCGTCACGGCAATGCACCTCACCACAACGGAAATGTAGGTAACTTTACCTTTGACACAGTCACATTTACCGATGTTGGTACAGCAATCAAGCACGGTTCAGGAACTGGTACTGGTTTTGATCTCTCTGGAGTTTCAATTACCAATGCAACTGACTCATGTATTGACTTGCCTGATGATGCGGTATTGTCATGGTTAGAAGGTTCGGCAACGAACTGTAACATAGGTAGTTCATCTACTGAAGGTGCTATCAAGACTGGTGACGGAAGCGTCATCTATCTAGAGAATCTAACAATTACAGATGCAGCACACAATGGTATCATTGGTGATTCGTCTTCAATGCACGCGAGCAATGTTAGCATGTCAACAAGTGGGCTTTCAAGCACACAGGTTGGAGGAACAGGTCTAGGCCAAACATCGACAGCAAATTCAGGAACAAGTTTCTATGCGAACAATGTTGATACAGCAGGATATGCAAATGCTGTAGTGTCTTATGCTACAGACAGTATGTCATTATCAGATATTACTGGCGGCTCAATCTCGTTGGCTCCAGCAGGTACCTCAGGTACTGTGCTTGGTGACTCAGGTTGGTCTGCTAGCGGAATTACCAGTACTGGTAATATGCTGATATCAAGGACCACTCCAGGTTCAATGGATAATGTCGACTTAGATGGATATCTACGCATGGATGGTACCGCATCAAGCGGCGACCAAGTGACAATCTCAAATCTAGCCGCTGATGGTATTACAATCGCTGGATGCGGTTGGAATGTTCGAGCAAATGATGCTGACCTTGGCGATTCAACCAATGGCGTATGGGCAACTGCTTCGTGTACTTCGAGCAGTGCTTCAAGCACATTGACAGTCGCAGGCGGTTCAATGGACGGTAGTTCCTCTAACGGAAACATCATCTATGCTCGTAATGCAAAGGTAACAATCGCAGATATGGCAATAACAGGCCAAACATCTTCGGGCGCGTATGTAGCACAAGCAAGCACCAATGGTGATGTCAGACTAATCGGCGTCTCATGGAGAGGCAACGATTGTGCTGACGCAAACGGCTGGACAGGAATGTCCAACTGTTGGGTTGATGTTTCATCATCCTCAGGTGCAATGTATGTCGGTGGAACAGCGCAAGTTGGAGCATACCGTGTAATGAACTTCGTGCCAGTATTTGTTGCTGACCATGCAGTCACTACAACTACAGTTAGCACATCGGGTACTTGCCCGGGTGCTGCTTGTGTCGTTAGTGATGTTACATCGGTTGGTACGTCTTACACAGATAGTACCGGAAACGCAACTGTTTGGTTACTTCAAGATAAGTTAGAGAGAGTTAGCGGTTCAACTGCTGTGTCTGACTCGTACACAGACCACCGAATCGCCATATCTGGCGGTGCAGGTCAGAACGAGACCACACCAGCAGACGCTTGGTATTCAGCATCATGTCTGATTAACAGCATGGATTGTTCAATGCCTCTAAGCCCTGGCGATCAGGTTTACATGAAGTTGGAAGCATTCCCACAAGATTGGAATGGCGCAACAAAGGATTGTAGCTTCTTGAACACAAACACATCTGTGTCTAATGGATACTATCTATACACAATGCAAATCATCACCTTGTCAACTGACTTAGTTATTGATGGGTGCAAGTTGCATTTGAATGGTACAAAACTGATGATTAACCGCACAGCTAACAACAACCCAACAATCACTATCGAAAACGGAGGCGAACTTCTGCTATCCGAAGGCGGTGGCGAAATTGGTCACATGAAGGCTGTGACAAGTTCTTACGGCTGGGAGATGGATATCCAAGATGGCGGTAAGTTCGTTGTTGATAATGGATACATCCGAGACATGCATCAGAACTCTAATACAGGAGGGGCGATGAATGTCGGCGATGGAACGCTAGAATTGAAGAACGGCGCCATAGTATATGGTAGTCAAACGACCTCCGCGAACATGGCAACAATCAAGGTTGACGGTGGTACACTGATAGTCAACGATGCATCTGTATACAATGCTCAGCAGACTGGTGTTGGTATCTGGATTGAAGATTCCGGAACCAGTAGTCTACAGAACATTGGTGTTAGCGGAGCAGACACTGGTGTAATCATTAAGGATGCAGCCCCAGCAATTGATGGGTTCACTCTCAATGACAACACAGTTGGTGTAAAGATTGATGGCGGAATGACACTACCTAGTATCTACCGCTCAACTCTACTATCTGGTCAGCAAGCTGGTTGGGAAACTTATGAAATTGATTTGTCAGGATTGGCAGAGAATTACAATTTCATCCAATTTGGTTTCAACAATGTCTACATGGGCGGAAATGTTCACCCACGATATAACTACTACACAAGTCGTTACTTCTCTATACATGACAGAATGCGCATTGCAGTCAATGATGGAATTGATGACGATTCAAACGGTGTTGGCGACGAAGTGGAGAATTTCACAATGGACGCTGCTGGCAAATTGATGACTGGATATTACCATTCAGGTCATACATCCAACATGGGAGATAGAAATAATCCAGACCACCCGTCAAGAAACGATGGTTGGGCTCGTTACGACTGTAATTTATATGGTTATCAATACAGCCCAGGTGGATCCTATCAGTACGGTTACTACTACTACATGAACAACTACGGCCCATACACTCAGGGTAACACCAACTACTACGGTGCAAACGCTTACCCAAGTGACTTCGGGTTCACACTCGAAACAGCAGACGGTTTGACAGGTTCACAGAACTACTACCCGTTCGAGTACTGGGGTTATTACTACAACTCATACCATGGCGGCTATGGTAATTTCATGCCACCTGAGGGTTACAATGGATTGTGGGGTAGCTACAACGTATGTCTTTCATACGCATACCGATACCAAACACCTACACCAAATGGATGGCAAATGGCTTGGCCAATTGTTGACGTCAGCAGCGCAAGTGTATCTGAAGTGAAAGCATACATGGATATTATGCACAACTACGCAGATTACTACGCTGACCGTTACGACTTTGTATTCCGTGGTGGAAGTGACATCAATGATTTGATGAATGCAAACTGGGGCAGGGAATTTGGAACTGCATCATTAGCAAACGGAGTAATTGATGGAGCCGACACAGGTATCCACATTGCTGGCAACTATGCCGCAGGTGGTATTGACACTGTAACCGTCAACGACCCTGTTGATGAAGGTGTGTTAGTTGACGGTAGTTCTGCTGTTGAAATGAATGGCTTAACTGTCAACAACGGCCGATACGGTATCCGCACAACAGCAGCAGCTGCAGGTTCATTGGATGCAACCAGTACAACTCTAGACAACCAATCGCAAGATGG
>JAERSV010000048.1 GCA_016845345.1 Methanobacteriota archaeon | reverse complement strand
CCATTTTCATCACATGATGAGGAAGAATGATTGCTAATTGAACCCGAATGGCTTATCAAAGAGGGGCGCTCGCCCCAGTCACACAGACATAGTCTGTAGGTGATAGCCAATGGTAAAACCAATTAGACCACACACCCGTTTTGAAAAGGCAAGAATCATCGGTTCAAGGGCTCTGCAAATCAGCATGGGAGCGCCACTTTATGCAACCGAAGAAGAGTTGCGAGTAAATTTCCGAGAGGAGTTAGTCTCACTTTACGGGGTTGATGAAGCCAACATTCGTTTCGTTCTTGACCCACTCAAGATTGCAACTTTAGAGTATGAGAAGCATCTCATCCCAATTGATGTCGATCCACACTTGGATTGAGCATTGAAGGTAGAGGGGCTCTTGCCTCTTTCAGACTTGAATTAGCATGGCAACTGCATTGCCGCCGCCGAGGCAAATTGTCACAATGCCTTTGCTTCCACCATGTGTTCTTAGGGCATTGATTAGAGTCATTAAACACCGAGTTCCAGTTGAGCCAAGTGGATGTCCAATAGCGATAGCGCCACCATTGACATTGAATTTATCATCAGAAATTCCCAATTCTTTAGCAACCGCACAACTCGCAGCCGCAAAGGCTTCGTTGTGCTCAACAACATCAATATTAGAAATAGTCAGATTATTGCGCTCTAACAGCGTTTTTACTGCTGGAATCGGGGCTGCCATCACATCAGCAGGTGCAAGCCCAGATGTCGTTTGGTCTACAATCGAGGCAAGGATTTCCCAACCCTCTGCCTCTGCTCTATCACGGCTGACAACCAGTACCGCAGAAGCCCCATCAGAAATTTGACTTGCATTACCAGCAGTCACTTGCCCATCAGCATCGAAAACCGGTTTCAACTCACCTAACTGTATTGCACTAGTAGAGGCGCGAATTCCCTGGTCACTGACCAACATCATCGTATTTCCTTCCCTGTCAACCCCTTGAACTGGAAAAGCCTCCCACTCAAACAACCCATTCTCCCAAGACTGGTGCGCTAGTTGATGTGAACGAGCAGAATAATTATCGGAATCATTCCGTGAAATGTCAAAATCACAAGCCACTTTTTCTCCGGTATTTCCCATGTGTTGGTCGTTATAGCCATCCCATAATCCATCATGAATCATGACACTTTTCATCTCACCATATTCATCGCGTCCAATCTTTTGGCCGAAATGTGGTGAATTTGTCATTGATTCCATACCTCCAGCGATTACAACTTCGTATTCGCCAGCGCGAATTGCCGAAGCGGCAATCATCACCGCTTTCAGACTTGAACCACATACTTTGTTGATGGTAGTACATGGTGTTGAATGTGGTAAACCTGCTCCAATCGCAACTTGGCGAGCAGGTGCTTGCCCAGCGCCTGCTTGGAGCACTTGTCCAAATAGAACCTCATCAATTATGCCGGTGCTTGCATCAATGCCAGCCCGTTCTAGTAATTCTTTCACTGCTAAGGTTCCTAGTTCAGTAGCCGAATAATTTTGCAAAGCACCGCGGAATTTTCCAACCGGAGTTCGGGCGACTGCACAGATGACGGGGTCTGCCATTGAGTAGCACTGCGAGGGTTCGCCCTTTCAATCATACCCTCAACGAGCCAAGTAAAATTTTGTCAAGCAAAACCGTAGAATTCTGGTTGTTGTAACTCAGGCAAAGCATCACTCTTGATGAGAATGGTGCGAACTGCCCAAAGGTCTCCAAAGACACGATACTGAAGTGTTGCTTCCAAGTAGTCAACTCCGGATGAACCGCCAGTGCCTACTCTACGCCCAATCAGTCTCTCAACCATGCGTACATGGTGGGTGCGGAAAAGTACCAGTGATTCCTCAAGTTCAACTAAAGTGTCAATCAATATCCGTGGCCATGCAAGGAGAGGAAGTTCTCTGTATGATTCAATGAACAACAAACCTGCTCGCGAGCGGGAAACAATTCCATCAGGTTTGAGAAAATCGGTTGCAGCAGAATGTGATCCTGAAAATCTCGCCGCTACTGCCTCAATATTATCAACTCCGTGTCGTGTCATTCTAGCGACTGCATCATCACAGATTTTCTTGTGAACAGCCAAATATTCGTCAACAAACTCGCTTACTTTCTCTTCATCGCCAGCATCTCCTGCAAGCGAGCCTTGAATTGGAGTGCGAAGTAGCCATTTTGCCAATATTTCGCCCAGCGCAGGCATTGCTGCTTCGGCTTCCAGTCTTTTCAGGACTTCAGCATCCGGACCACCGCGCTTTGCTAACTTTCGGAAGTGAGCGAGCGGGTCCATGCCAGCAACCCGTTGCTTTGTTTCAAGTCCTAACAGCAGTTCAAGTTCCCGCATTTGATATGATTCAAATCCAGACGCAGTCCCCAACCCATCGCGGAACGCTAAGAAATCTTGAGGGGTAAGCGTCTCCATTATTTTCCATTGGTTAGCCATATGGCGGAAAATTTCAGTACATCGTTTGAGGTGGTGCACTATTCGCGGCACATCCTCCTCGGGAAGTGTGGTTTGGAGAAGTAAGGTTCTAGCGGCTCGTAACTCAATAAGAACAAGGCGAAACCAAAGTTCGAAGTTTTGGTGAACAATCACGAAATGTTGCTCATCATTTGAAAGTTCATCATCATCTCCTTGCAGGCCTAACAACTCATGGAGGTTGAGATAATCTGCGTAGGTCTTGCTTCGGGCCATAACTCTCCGTTGGGGCAGAGGTTTAACGAATTGTCGTTAGTTTTTCCGGTGCTTGTGAAGATGGGAAAAAATGTCAACTCTCCCCGCCTTATGTGCAGTTGAAGCGTTATGCTCATTTAGTGGACCTATCAGCCATTCCTAATGGCAGGTAGCGGCGAGCAGTTGGCGGAGTGGCTTTCCGCATACAATCATGATGAGATTACCATCGGAGTAGTCGCTTCTCATTCAGCCTTACAGATTCTTCACGGCGCTCGGGCTGAAGGTTTCAGAACTCTAGGAATTGCTGTTGGCGAAGGTCGGCGCAAGATGTTCAAAGCATTTCCAGGAGCCGAGCCGGATGAGTGGCTAATGTTAGATGATTATAAGCAGATGTTAGACAAAGCAGATTGGTTTAGGGAACGCAATGTAATCATCATTCCACACGGCTCTTTAGTAGAATATCTTGGTGCTGACAATTTCATTGATTTACAAGTCCCAACCTTTGGTAACCGTCGAATTTTGAAGTGGGAATCTGGTAGGGATACCCAGCGAGAATGGTTAGAAATGGGTGGCTGCACAATGCCAAAAACCATCGATGACCCACATGATATTGATGGGCCAGTCATCGTAAAATACGCTGGCGCCAAAGGCGGCAGAGGATATTTCGTCGCCAGAAATTTCAGAGATTTCCGGCGAAATGTCGATTTGGAAGAGGATTTCACTATCCAAGAATACATTTTGGGTACACGATATTACATGCAATTTTTCTACGACCCAATCTGCGACGACGGATACCAAGTCGAAGGCATGATGTCAAGAGAAGGTCAAGAAATTGGAAGACTAGAATTGTTGACAATTGACCGACGTGACGAAGCAAATGTGGATGAGTTCTACAAGTTGGGCTCACTGAGAGATTTGCGGGACATGGGGTTAGAACCGTCGTTCGTGGTCACTGGAAATGCCGAGGTGGTTTTGCGAGAGTCACTATTGCCCGAAGCATTCCGTTTGGGTGAAGGAGCGGTTGCTTCATCTCTTGAGTTAGAAGAAGGAGCACGAGGTATGATTGGGCCATTCTGCCTTGAGGCAATCGTCACTGACAAACTTGAGTTCCGGGTTTTCGAGGTCAGCGCCCGCATAGTTGCAGGAAGTAACGTCAGCATTGGCGGCTCGCCATACATGAACATTAACGAGGATAACATGAGTGTCGGCCGCCGGATTGCAAGATGCATCAAAAAGGCGGCCGAAAAGAATCGTTTGCAGGAAATCCTCTCTTGATTGGAGACTTCATCTAGTAGCCGAAAAGTACAGTTTGAGTTACGTTATCTCATAAGCATTCTATTTTCGAAGTGTTCTGATTCCAATTCCTAGGATTAAGCCTCCCAACATTGCTGATGAAAGTGTAGAGATACCTTGGGCCGAACTCAGTGGTGGATAAATCCCATAATCGCTAGCTGAGATTGTAATTGCCACTGAATAATTCTGAACTTGTTCGGGTTTACGTGGATGGCGTGATATCCAGTCTTGAAATTCAAGAACATAATCATCTCGGTAGCAACTACACTCTTTCAGAATTTTTTCAATCAAATCGGAGTCTACTTGTTGATGATAATCAGGGTATTCTAATGTTATGCAATATCCGTCATCACATCGGTATTTGTTTGAACTAATTTTTTCATCCGAACTTAGGATAGCACTTGTTCCAGAAAAAGAGTCAAACAATATTTCACCATCTGTGTCATAGATCTTCAATCGGTAGTAATTATCTACTCGTTCCTGAAGAATTAAATTACCAGATTCATCTAAACTGAGATTTAATTTAGGGTCATCCAGTGGTTCAATCCAATACAAAAACATCATTTTTGAGAAGGTATTATTACCAATATGCGGAATTAAGTTAAACTCAAATCTTTCTCTGTTTTCATCAATCATTGACATATTTACCTGATATACAGAATGCGATTTAACACTAAAATTTACCCGAGAATCATCTTCAATTAGGAAATGGGTAGTTTGGTTGGGTCCAATCATTAATGAATCATTTTGTGCGAAATTATACATACTGTACTGTAAAAATTTATTTGCTTGAGCTGAGTATCTGATACTACCTTGATCATTTAGTCCTACACTAGTGATAGTCATATTGGATTGATTATTTATCCAGCAAGGATATTTTGGTTTTCCATAATACTCTGGTACCATAATAACGGTTTTACATGATAGATATGTATTGAGTTCAGGGAAATAATATTCATCGTATCCTGTTTCAGGTGTATCATAATATTTAGACCCATCCGACATTGTTTTTTCAAGAAAGATGTCATCATGTTCGGCTGTTACAACTGCCGAAATATTTGCAATAGAAAAACTCACTATGATTACCCATAGAGTTTGTCTCATTTAATTCACCACACAACATAAAAGGAAATAGTAATTCAATAATTAACATTTACAAATCATTTAGATATTCGGCCATTGGATTTTCTAATACCGATTCTGATGAAATTTGTTCAATTGATTCGAAACATTCGGAACTAAGGTCAGGATATGTTTGCTCAAATGATGTATCTGTAATTAAATAATTCACATCAAAGTAAAAGCCAGTCTTAGAAGTAAAGGTTTGAATATCTGAAAAAGACAAAATCACGTCCACTCCAGTATTATCAATATCTCTTCCCATATCTTCGCTGTTGTCAATATCACTCAACTCTGAATTTATATTAAATAATCCTGGAACTTGGCCGAAACTCATTGATTGTGCAAAACTAATCGTTAACAACGTGTCAACATTTGCGGAGTTAGCAGTTAACTCGTATGTTCGAGTATCGGAAAATAATCCGGGGCCATCTCTATCACGGATAAGAATTGCCTGAAATGTATCTCCTGATTCTGTACTACCTTTTTCCCAAGTGACGGTGCACTCCTCGCGTGGAGAAATGGAGAGCGTAGAAAGGATTTCCCCCTGCTGAGACGAGCCAAGTGGGTCAATGTAGTCATCCGAATTTGTGTGAGCTAATTGAGTAGATTCTTGATAAAAGTAATCTCCAATAGAATAGTCATAAGAACTAGTCACAGGGACATCAATTTCAAGCACAGCACCAATTCCAAGGTAATAATTATCTGCTAAAGCATTCATAACTAAGATATGGATAGACATTTTACCTCCATCAGGGTTCTCATCTGCACCTTGTGGATAGAGATGAAGTTCTGTTAGAATTGTTGTAAATTCACCGCTAGGGTCGTCATCATGCCGGAACTGTGCTTCCCCTGTTATCAAAAAAGAACCGGATGCCTCTACAAATCTCCAATCATTACCTTCCGCAACATTAAGGCACCAGCCATCATCGTTACAAAGATAATTCTCTGTGGTTGATTTTGAGTTTGTTCTTCCATTATCTTCATCATTTGAAATAGGTACATAAGGTCTAATTCTAGTGAGAACATCTCCACTATTTCGGTCAATAATTTCTAGCCAAGAGAGAGCTCCCCATTCTAAGATTGGTAAGTTACGATAATATGCGCTGAATTCACCAAGAAATTCTCGGTCTTTGTGAACAGTAACACACCATTCATCTTTGTTGACGGCCACTGTACTTCCTCTATCTCTAAATTCGTGGTCCTGCCATTCACCCGCAAATTCAAGCCCGGCTGTAAGAGGTATTAACACAACTTCTAATCCGTTCTCATCTTGTTCTGGAACATCAGTCTGCCAGAAACCCCATGCGTCTGAAAAGGCGTCTACAATTGGTGCAGAAGAAATAGCCTGAAAGTCTCGTCCGAATCCGCCCCTAAGAAGTTGATTCATTGTTAAGTCTCCGTTGACTTCTCTTTTCATGAGGCCTCCAGTTAGAAAGTATTCTATCACTCCTTTAACATCAACATTATCAAATTCGTCACTGGAATTGGTAATGAATTGCTGTTCCCAATAGCAACCATTTGGCATCCAATCAGATTGTTCTGACGGAGTGGATATATCTACTCCACAATCAACTAAATGGCTGCGTAATGGCATGTTAATAAGTGTGCTTGAACTGAGAAAATGTTGACTTTCATCAACAATTAAAGCAGAATGATTACCAAGCCAATTCCAACCTAGATTCAATGTTTTCAGTATCAGCAATTCACCTTCATTGTTGAGAAGAGAAATGGTTGGCGCACTGTCGAATCCTTGGTAATTTAGAAAATGCGTAAAGTATCCGTCAGTTCTTGCGATTCCAGTCACGCTAATCTCAGAAGATTCTACATTTATTGTATAACCAGCAGAAGAAAACGGGGTGAATCTTCCTCCAATCAGGTAGTGTTGGTTTGATTCTAGATAAGAGGTTTCAAAATATTCAGTTGAATTTTCAATCCCATCAGTGTATTTTACAGTAACTAATCCTGAGATTTCTGAGATTATTAGAGATTCACCTGAGGAATCAATGGTTGCATCGGAGCAACTATCCCAAGAAATGTTCAACCCTATTTCGGTGTTACAGGTTACTGAGATCATTTCGTAAATTTCATCATTCCATCCATCGCAAATGATTGTACTGTTGAGAAACTCGCATTCCATATTTTGGTTGTTATCTTCAACTAAAAAATCAGCACGGCTTTCCAAATCAAGCGTCTTTGAGTAAGAGACAGACTGAAACATTTGAAGGTCAATCAACAATGTCAATAAAATTGCTATGTTATTCAGTTTCACATAACTTTCGAGAAGGTAGCACTAAATTAATGATTCTCATTAAGCTCTTGCTGGAAAATGAACCAACGAGCCGCACATGAGTGTCGGCCGCCGGATTGCAAGATGCATTCGCAAGGCTGCTGATAAGAATAGATTACACGAAATCTTATCTTAACTAGGTCATCTAGGAATTAATCAAACAATCTCGTAAGAGAATGTTTTCAATTATAATTCCCATTTTGATTCTTGTGTTTCTGGGTTGAAGTAATACATATTTCCTTGCTGGTCATATTGCTCAATCCAATCTCCAGAATCACCTTGGTTTGAATTTGGTGGTAAAGCCCTTTCATTACTAGGTGGCGGCATTTGGGTCCGTGGTTCTGGTTCAGAGGTTGTTGCAGTTGCTTGATATGCTGCTTCATCAAGACCCCATGCAACAGCATCCTGCATTGCCTCATGGATATCATCTCGATTTAATCCATCATCATTTTTCTTCTTTTTAGAAATTTGTAAAACAGTAATAATGATAATTGCTAGGAATGGGACAATAGCCAAAATCAAAATTGAACCTATATCACCATTTCCTGCTTTATCAGTAACAGTTGCAAAGAATCCATTCATGTCACTATATCCATCAGAATCTGAGTCAGGACAACCGTACCTATCTACTGTTGATGTCCCATAGTTGCTAATACATGAATCAGAGTTGTTTCCAATACCATTGTCTCCATACCCATCTCCATCTATATCACTCCATTGAGTAGCATCAAGAGGGAACAAATCAGGCATTGTAGTTCCTTCGGGGTTATCTCCAAATCCATCCCCATCTGTATCTTTACATTGAGTAGGGTCGTTTGGATATAAATCGGGATTATTTCCGTTTACATCATCACCACAATTAGAGATTAATTCAGATTTATTATATCCATCTCCATCTTCATCTTTCCATTGTGTAGGGTCAATAGTAAAGTGATCATAATCGGTACCATCCGAGTTATCCCCATACCCATCTCCATCAGCGTCATGCCATTGTGTATCATCATTGGGGAAAGCATCTGCAGAACCATCAGGGTGCGCTAACCATCCGCCGTCAGCGTCACTATATCCATCTCCATCTGTATCAGTGCAACCCCATCTGTCTATTGTAGAGGATTGTGTGCTATCCCCAAACGGACAAGAGTCGCCCTGTGTACCTGCTGAATTATCTCCATACCCATCCCCATCAGTATCCGAATGTTGGCTAGAATCAATAGGCCAAGCATCGGCTCCATCTTCAATAGTCCAATTTGCGTCAGCATCACTATATCCGTCACCATCAGTGTCAAGACATCCAAATCTATCAATTGTGCTTGTTCCTGCTTCTAAGGGACAAGCATCGCTTTGAAATGCACCAGGGATTGCCCAGCCTATATCGTAATCTTGATGATGGAAATATCTAGAGCTTGGACTGAATGAAGTATCCCAATCATCTACACCCTCATCTGAATTGTCTCCACAATCATCCCATTCGTCATTAACCCAGTATTGAGGGACGGTGTTGCCGTTATCACAAACATAATCTTCATCTAGAACATCAATGAAATCATTTTCTGCACCCCATGCAGCACATAATAGCACATCCATTCCTTTTTGGCTCGTAGGAAATGCTCCATCATTAATTGCAGTTCTAAGTTCATTCATGCAAATAGATGGGTCATAATCCTCAATCGTTGGATGCATAGCATTGTCTCCAAAACCATCTCCATCCGAATCAACCCATTGAGTTGAGTCTTGGGGGAAATGATCGGTATCATCTTCAAATCCGTCTCCATCAGAATCAATACATCCAGGGTAATGTTGGAAGTAGTAATTTGAACCAGCACCAAGAGGGCTCGTGCCTGATACCGAAAATGGTCCGGTGCTTTCTGTTGCTTCTCCAAGTTCTTCTAAAGTCATTTGTGAATAAATAATATCAGTCAAATCTTTAGCATCTCCGCCATAATGGTCCCACGAAACTACTTCTATCGCTAATGGTCCTACTTCTGATGTCCCATTCAAGAGTGCTTTACCAAACACCTTGAATGCACTAGTCCCCTCAACTTCTAGACATTGGTCTGAATTATCTCCATAATCGTCACCATCGGTATCATGCCATTCCCACCAATCATACTTGAATGCATCAGCAATTCCAATTGGATGTGCAGGGAATGTAGAATCTGGGTCGCTATATCCATCCCAATCAGAATCTGGGCAACCATTTCTATCACTGAAACTATATCCCTCAACAAATCTACAGTGGTCTGGATTATTTCCATCAGAGTTATCACCATAACCATCGTCATCTGTGTCATACCATTGTGTGTTATCACTGGGAAAGTGATCTCCTTGGTTACCATTTGGGTTGTCTCCATGGCCATCTCCGTCCTCATCTTCCCATTGGGTGTCATCGTTGGGAAAAGCATCGTCCCCATCACAATGTCCGTCATCATCTGAATCTAGATGTTCTGAACTATCATAGGGGCAATCATCGCCATAATCAGACCATCCATCACCATCATAATCTGGGCAACCATCTCTGTCTTGATATGAATCACCATCCTCATATTTACAATCATCATCATCATCATCGTATCCGTCATAATCACGATCACGATTAGAGTCATCAATAGTTAATGTAATCTTTAACTCTGCTTGGTCATCTCCACCTAATGTGGCCGAATACCCATCATCGATACCTGTAATTTTCAGCTTTCTATAATCGTTGTTATCTATATGTGTCCATGTATATGAAATCCATGTTGGGGAACCACATGAAGTGTACCCGCCGGAACCAATCCTTCTATCACTCTCCCATCCTGTTGAACTATAGCGATATATTTTCGCATATACATTGACATAATCGTGGTCACAGGTATTCTCAATTTTCACATAAACTTCATCACCATAATAGACATAAAATTTGAAATAATCATAATGATCTATACCACCTGCTGCAGAATTACAATTATCATCCCAACAAACATAGGACCAAATAATTCCTGGTGAAATTAAGTCAGCCCCACTTGATGTATCATTTGGTTCAGCCGTAGCTGAAGGGGTTAACAGTATTACAATAATCATTAAACATGATATTTGACAACCAACTCTTAGTATTCTACTCATGAATTTCCCGAGATATTATTTTTATTTTAATCTTCGTCAATCCATACCTTTCTTTCATCATGCCATTTTTGTATAGGGCCGTCTGCAAATTTCCTATAATTAAAGCCGTTATCTGACCAATGTTTTGGCAGTTCTGGTTTTATTGTTTCACTTTCGAATTCATCCCAACTCTTCTCATCATCATTCCATATTTGAACGGGGCCATTTCCCATTTTACGGAAATTATTTCCCTCCTCATCCGACCAATGTTTAGGTGGTTCTGGTTTAGTTGATGGTGTAATTTCTGTGGGGTCTTTATTGAATATATTTTGAAGTAAATTCGGATTTGATCTAACAACTGTGATGGATACAATGGCTATTAGAACAATCAACAATACGATTGATATTCCAATCACTGGGAATTTTGATTCACCACTGGGATTATTATTTGAAATGAATATTGATTTGCAACCGTTTGGTGTTGTTTGTATTCCTAATGGTGTATTTTCACAATCATCATTTTCATCAATGACGCCATCATTATCACTGTCAATAAAATCATCACATCCATCAGAAACATTGTCTGAATCTACATCAATTGCATCATCAAAACCAGGGCATAAATCAGAATTGTCACCGATGCCATCTCCATCTGAATCATTACAATCAGAAGGATCATTAGGTAGTGAATCAGAATTATTTCCATCCAAATTATCTCCACATCCATCACCATCTGAATCAGCCCATTGACTGATATCATTGATGAATGCATCAACATCATCTGTGTATCCATCACCATCTGAATCTAATTCATATAACCCACAACCATTCTCATCCACACTAACGTTTGTGTTGGTTCTGAGGCAAGAATCATTGTTGTCATCTACACCGTCATTATCATCATCGGGATCTTCAATACCCCATAATTCATCATTGTCAAAATTAGAATCACAATCTGCACCCCAAATATCCATTACAAAATTGGGATAATCAACAAATGGATTGCGATTGCCTTGAATCTCAAATATTGCCATATTTCTCTCAAGTTCTCGGCTATCTACTGGGTCAAGAATATTCCATTCATACATTGTGCAAAGTTTGCCTAAAGTTCCCACACCAACAGTCCCGTGTGTGTATCCATTGAACAATGATAAATCAGGTTCATCCAATTCTCCAGAATAGCGAACATCCATGTAAAAAAGAGTTCTAGCAACATCACCTTTTACCGCATTCGGAGGTTCCCAATAATTATGTGAATAATAGCATTCAGTACATTCTTCATGTTGAATTTCAGCATAATCAAAATCCTTGTCCCATCTATCATAATTTACTGATTTATCTGTTGGTCTTAAGTTGTGTAAATCAGTTCCCGCAGCCTTTGACCTTTCAGTCCCAAAATCTCCATGAGATCGTGGCCATACATGTTCTCTATTCCATGAATCATTACTTCTAATGGGGTTCCCACCCCAATCTGAATCATTAGATGGATGTGATCTTCCGGTGTAAAATAAATTAATATTATCAGGATTATTGGTAGAATAATCTATTTCTTCAAGATGTTCCCATGTGTCTACATAATATGCTGCAGTATGATTTTTGATAATTTCATGAAGTTCAAAATGTAACTCGGTATCAGCAACATCTGTTAAATTAACATAGTATCCATCATATTCATTTGAATATGCTGATGTTAGTACTTTAGATTCTAAATGTTCTTCAGGCAATAATGCAAAGAGAAATGTAGTGATGAATAAAATTGTTATGAAATATGTAATAGATTTCAAATCATCACTTCCTTTTTATCTCAAATAGTTACATTTTTCTTCTTATTCATGTTTTTAACAAGTTATGATCTTTGATAATTTGCACATTTCCAGGTGGTAAGGCGGCCAACACATCGTCTTGAACTAGGCCGGTAGCTTTGGAAATCTTGTTTGCCATCGCTTCTTTTTTGGTAGTACCAGGGCCAATTCTTACCCAGCGCTCACACCATTTTGTGACAGCATCATGAGCGCCAACAAGTGGTAGTGGAATTCCGTTGACAACCGCCATTCCGAGTGTCATCTCCATGCTTAAATCTCGCAACCAGTTTCGCTTTCCGCGCACTATCCAAGCACCTCGGCCAAGCGCTTCACCGGTTTCAGCAGTCTTGCTAACTTGAGGTGGCTCCACCCAAAACGCAGTTGCTGCCGCTCCGCCACTTGACCAGCCGCGACTCCAAACTACTGACAGTTCAGCAGCTTCTTTAATGCACTTTTCAGAGAATTCTTCAGTCTCAAATGTTTGAGTTAAACGTAGTGCTGGTACTCCTTCAGGTAATCCCGGTAAAGGGTGTGGGTCTTCCTCTAACCCTTCTTTGAGTTTGAGTGCACAGGATGGTGCACCATGTAGATCAGCATGGAAATACAAATCCTCTCGCTTCAGATATTTGTTCACCACAGCATCGTTTCCCTTGGCATCTTTGCCACCGAGAATCAGATGCCCTTCCCCAACTACTGCCCAACGATGTCTTTCAATCCACAACTGCTTACTTCTCTTGGTTGCCTGAAGTTTTCCGGCTGCGTCAGCCTTTGCTCGCTTCTTTTCACTACTAGCAATTTTCGCGCGAGTTTCTTCAATTGCTTTTTTTGCACCAATTGTCTTGTCTTTTTGTTTTCTTCCAGCATCAAAATATCGCTGTGCGTTTTGGTGCACTGTTTCATCAAGATGTAACTCAATTCTTTGACCTGGCTCGCCATCTTCATCCGGTAAATATGCCTTCATAGTTCGCTTGGCAGGATCCAATGATTCTATCCATTCAATGCTCTTGACTTTACTGCGGATATTATCCCACCCTTCTGCTTCAATTGCTGACAAAGTTTGAGAAAGTAGGGTATCAATATGACCCCAATTATCCTGAATTGAAATACCGAGTTGTTGTTGGGATTCACCTTTTGCTTCAAAACCAATTATTGCTCGTTCTTGCTGGGCCAAGCGGCGCTCAAGTGAACTTCCTTCATCTCGATGTTGACGCTCATCAATCATTTCTGCGGCTTTTTCTTGTTGGCGCCGAGCCATCGCTGTTGCATCCCAGCCACCTTTCATTGCATCTACAGCGCCTGCCAGTGTGGGGAATTCGATTGAATAATCGCCATCATTTGAAGGTAACAAAAATGGCAATGCTTCGGTAGCGTGTTCATCAAAAATTTGGTCGCGCACAAGTGGATTACTTTCTGCTTCTGACAACATTTTTTGCGCATTACTCGTTAGTACACAGTGGCCACCACTACCATCATCCAATTTTTTTGTGAGCGAATGTAGCTCGGCGATTAAATCTGCAATTTCATCATCTTCTATGTCAACAGCCATCCTGTCGACAGAAATTTCAGCAATTTCACAAACTGCTTCCGCATAAGCGCCAGCCAAATTTGCCCTGCTTGCTAATGTTCTGACAATATCCGCATCACTTTCTGCTAATAACGGCGTCAACTCATTTGCAGTCAGATTTCTTGGGTCAATTTGTGCTGGCGGAAATTCATAGATTTCACCGCGTTTCAAAACCCGCTTAGCATATTTTACATTTGTAAGCGGCTGAATAATGACTCCATCTGAATCAAGAAGTAATACATTTCCATCGCGAAACATCTCAATTACTAGACTTCGAAGTCCATCTCTTGTCTCAAAATCAAGAGTAATAATTCGGTCAAAACCGTGTTGTCTTACATCGACAAACCGTCCGTTCATCAAGTGTTTTCGAAGAAGCATTGAGAACGCAGAAGGATTTGGGGGCATTGGTCTGTCTCGTCTTGAGAGATAGATTCTCTTACCACGAACCACTACAAGATCGATTTGGGCTTCTTCCTTAGGGTTGAGTCTCAGAACCACCTGTTCCCAATGTGGGTGGTACGATTTTCGTGCGCGTGAACCAATGTAAGGGCGTAGTTCAGAGACGATTCGGGCGACATCAAAACTACTCATTTGACCCTTCATTCTCTCACCCTCCTTCGCTCTTGGCCTCGCGTGTCAATTGCCACCCCAGCGCTGACCCTTCATCAAATACCCCATTGATTTGTGGTTTTTTTAAACGGCCATAGACTCATAGGCGACTTAACGTTCGGCGATTCATGGCTGGAATTATCTTGATGGTCACAGTGGTTGTAGTAATTGTACTATTAATGCTAATTTTTTGGATTATTGGTGCATACAACCGTTTGGTTGATTTACGCAATGAAGTTGAAAACCAGTATCAAAATTTAGAGACTCAGATAGGTGTTAAAGACCAGAAGATTGCATTTGTTGAGGAAACGGATTTAGCACAATTAGGATTAGAATCTTCAGTTTACGACAAGATTATTGATGCGCGTAAGCAGTTTGCATCTGCCAAAAGCAGTGGCAACAGAGCCGATATGATGGCAGCAAATGGTTTGTTGGATTCTGTAATTCCACAAGTACTTGCATTTGCAGAAGATAACCCTGAATTAACCTCTCACCATGTTTTGGTGGCAGGTCTTGAAGAAGGTGTTCAAGCAATTGCAAAGATGGCAAATGAAGTCGAAGAATACAATCAATCAGCGAAGAATTACAACACTGTGGCCGAGATGTTTCCTACTCTCTTAGTGGCCCGTATGTTTGGATTTATACGAGCTGAATTGTTCGATATATATTCAAGAGAACAAGTTGAACAGATGTTTGACCGTAGAGCAAGCCTTGGAAGTTTTGTTGAGTCAAAGCAATCCGAAGCCGACTTGAGGACTGAGGAATTAAAGGATGAAATCGCGGCAATCGAGGCTGAGACAGAATTGATGAAGGCAAAAGCAGAACTTGCTGCATTGAAAGAGAAAATGGCAGAAGATGAGTAATCAAATTGCTGTTACCATCAGGAAAATGCTACTCAGAATGAGAAGAGCACTTGGTCCATATTTGCTGAGTGTTGAGGACTTCGCTTTCAAAACCGAAAACTCGGTACCTTTCTGAATAATCGCGCGTCTACGTGGCGCGTCTTCTCCAACCGCAACTAGTGTGTGATGAACCCTACTCGCATTTTCTGAAACTGTACCTCTTGGAATCTCATCGTGTGGGCGGTTTTTTACCCGTGCCATTGTGTATACCGGGTCACCCAGTTTTAATCCACTTAATGTCCATCTGTGTTTCCTAACATCGCCCTTAGTGTAGAGGGCCTCGCCTCCCAAACGACCAGGCCCATTCTTTTCCCAAAGTTCATCACCAAAATTTGAATTTTTGAAGGTTGGTAAGTCAACAATTAATCCACCGCTACCATCGTGCAGAAGGAAAGGTGTTGCATCTCCATCCCAACGAATCGCTTTCCACTCACATTCTGTTTTAGTATGCCACTTTCCTTCACTATCTCGGTATCTAGTTTTCCAGCAGTGGTATACGCTGTAACTCCAACTCCAGGCAACAAGATTGTCAAAGGTCCAACTTGAATCACGATAGCCGTCTACGTGTACGGTTTCTAATGGCTCAAATGACGCTGGTCTGACTTGACCAACCAATTCATTATGGCCAGCATCAACAAATTTTACAATCGATGTTACGGTATCCCATGCTTCCATCACCCTCTTATTTTGGAAATATGAAATAGTGACAGAAATAGCTCCAGTTATTAATCCAGCAATTAAGAATGGCATTGTTGCTTGTCTCTCTTCCCCCACAGGAAAAGAAAGCCAAACCCCAGTGAGAAACATAACTGAGAATGAATGGAATAGAAATCGAGCCGTAATTTGTGGTGGCGTAGTATTGTATAACGCGCGGTATCGGTGATGGCGCGGGTGTTCGCCAAAAATCATCTCTTGTGAATTTAGAGT
>JAERSV010000047.1 GCA_016845345.1 Methanobacteriota archaeon | reverse complement strand
ACTGCATGGCCTTACTCACAATATGCAAACCAAAGAGGAACGGCATTCATCAATGCTGATTCATCTTCATATGGAAAATGGACTGTATCAAATAATTCATTTGCTCCAACTAATGGATGGACTGGAATTGAATATACTTACCAAAATAATCGAATGGATGCTCCCTACAATTACTGGGGAAGTAGCAATCGTACTGTCATAGATGGACTGATTGAAGATATCAACGACAACAATGGCGGGAATTGGGTTGATTACTGCCCGTTCTGGACAACCTCTGCGATGAATACGCTAACTTCAAACTGTACGCGTACAAGAGTCGATTTTACTAGCCCTGCCAACGGTAGTTCACAGGTAGGATACAATCTTACAATCAACTATACTCACCTAATGGTTTCAATCGGAGACTGGTACTTAGATAACAACTCGTTGGAGACGTTCAACATATCTAACAACTCAATCACTCTGACTGGATTAACGATGGGTTGGCATCAACTCTGTGCTCAAGTTTCAGGAGTTGGGAATCAGCAGGGGAACTACTGTATCTCATTCCAGATGACACCATATTTCCCAGATGTTGATATTTCATGGCCTACTGCCAGCCATGGAATCCCCACAACTCAAACAAGTGAGATGATTTACTATAATGTTTCAAACATAACATCAGGATATTGGACCTTAGATGGAATCAATATCGGCCCACTAAATATCAATGGAGCAAGTGCTCAAATTACTGGATTACAATATGGCAATAACTCAATTTGTGTCGTTGGATTAGGACTGAGTAATTTGGTGGATTCTGCATGCATCAACATTTGGAGAAGTTTTCCTCCCGTCATTGTCGTCATCAATAATCCAGCAGATGGGGCAACCATTTACGGACAAGACGCAGTTGTAAACTACTCAACAGCAAATGTCACATCGGCAACTTGGTTGCTTGATGGAATAGATGTCGGCACGGTTCAATTGAGCCAATCCTCCCGTACATTCCCAGCCTTGTCTTGGGGGCCCCACACAATTTGTATCACACCATTTGGACTTGATGGACAACACCCGGATGTATGTATTAACTTCACAATCGTTGCTCCGCCACTTGATGTGCAGATAACTTCGCCCGCGAATGGTAGTTCTGTGCCAGGCGACCAAGTCACAATTGGATACACAATAAACAACGCAACGGAAGGTAACTGGACTCTGAACGGAGTTTCTGTGAGCAGTGTCACTTTATGGAATCAACAAGTGGTAATTTTGAATTTACAAATCGAAGCAAATATCATCTGCATTGAAGCATACGGTGAAAATAATCAACAACAATCAACCTGCATCACAATCATTGGGCATAATCTTGATAGTGATTTAGATGGAATTCCTGACCACGCTGACAACTGTTCTGATACACCAATTGGAACTATTGTGACTCTTGATGGATGCACTGACCCAACAAGCGATATCGACCAAGATAGTGTGCCAGACTTGAATGATACTTGTCCTGACACTTCTACTGCTGAAATCGCTGATGAAAATGGATGTGGACCGAGTCAAAGAGACTCTGATAATGATGGGATTAGCGACGCTGATGATGCCTGTAACAACACAGCACCCGGTGCTGCGATTGATGCGAGTGGATGTGCAAACAGCCAGATAGATAGTGATGGAGATGGTACATTCGATGATGTTGATGCTTTCCCACAAGACCCAACTCAAACATCAGATAGTGATGGTGACGGTTTTGGCGATGACATAAACGGCAACAATCCTGACTTCTTCCCTGCAGATGCAACTCAGTGGCATGATTTTGACAGGGATGGTTGGGGTGACAACATACAAGGAAATGACCCTGATGAGTGTCCAACTATTGCGGGTGTTGAAAATGGTGTACCAGGAAAAGGATGCCCGGCACCACCTGATGACAATAACACAGGAGATAACACCACTGGAGACAACACCACTGGAACGAACAACACTGGGGACAACACCACCGGGGACAACACCACTGGGGACAACACCACTGGGGACAACACCACTGGAGACAACACCTCTGGAACCAACAACACGAATCAAATAGATGATAATGGGCAACAGACTTCGTCTGGCGGCCAAATCAAATACCTGCAATTAGCAACTATTTTGGGGATTTTCGCGGTTATATTAATTGCCACGATCGCAATTTTACGTGTGCGTAAAAAAGGAGATGAGGGTGAACACCTGTTGGATGAATACAGTGAAAATGAGCAAACATTTTCTGATTTGCAAGATGATACACCGGCGCAAGAAGAATCATTTTCAGAAGAATCCTCCGATTTAGGAAACCAAGAAACAGATTACGAATGGCTAGAGCACCCAGTTGGCACTGGACACTGGTATTACCGAGCCCACGGCGAAGAAGAATGGACATATTTTGAGCAATGATTTGTTTCTGAATTTGCATACTTTCTACCTATGTCAAGTGGGAGCACTGGGCATACAACTTGGACTGAGCAATCAACAATTTTCAAGCCGCGAAGGAAGGTTGTAACTCTAAGCAATGTTTAGTCGGCGATGTGCTCCCACCGTAACTAATCAAAAGATGTCGAGGTGGAGCACTGGGCCTACAACCTGGACTGAGCAATCAACAATTTACAATTCGCGAAGGAAGGTTGTAACTCTAAGCAATGTTTAGTCGGCGATGTGCTCCCACCGTCACTAATCAAAAGATGTCAAGGTGGGAGCACAGGGATTTGAACCCCGATCAACGGGTTTGGAGCCCGTAGTACTGCCAAGTTATACTATACTCCCATGATGGCGTGTCAGTGGACCGGCCTGTTCTATTTCAATGGAACGGATGAGCCAAACTCCCACCTGTCCAAAGGCTAACCTCTTTAGTAAAAAAATGAGGGAAAAACCACCAAAAAATGGAGGTGAAATCACTGCTTTTGACGGCGGCGTGCTCGCATTCTTCGGCGCAGCTTCTTCTTACGCCACTTCCACCGTTGGTTACCCAACTTCTTCCAAGCACGGGACCCTCGCTTCATGGTGAACAACTTGCCGACCTACCCCCCGTATATGAGCGCTCCGCTATACCACAAAGCGATTTAATGACAGCAAATTAATTCTAACTAAGAGTACAATTGATTGAGAATGATATAACTTAATCCAATATTGCCTTTAACGTTGATTCAAACCAGCCGGTACAGGATTCGGACTAGAGTCCTGTATTCGGTCTCAATATTCTTCCAACTAGAGTCCTACATGGTTAGTAGTATTAGATTAGAACTCAAATCCTACAAGGATGAGAAAGCGGGCGGTACAGGATTCGAACCCGTGTTCTCGGATTAGAAATCCGAGGTGATATCCAAGCTACACTAATCGCCCTTGGCTCTGCGGGCACGCCCATCCTTCATGAACACTACACCTTGACAAGTTCATGAGTGAGTGAAGGATAAACAAAAAATCATCACGAAATTGAGAATTACATCAGTGCTGCACACTTCAAACAACGCGCCGGCTTTCGCATAGTCCGGCGCTCCCATTCATAGCCGCAAGAAGCGCAAATCCAGTATTTTTCACCGCTCGCAGAAATCGCATTCTCACGCAAAGAGCGTAATACAGGCGATGAGGAAAGGGTGGGTGGTGGGGCAATTTCATCAGCCAGTTTTGTGTGTCTCTCTGTGTGCTCTACCAGACCAGCAGCATGGAGTAATTCGTGCACTAAAGTATGGCGTAACAATATTTCATCGTTCACGAGCATGGGGTGAAGTCCTATGGTTACAGGACCTGGGGGTGAGCCCAAGCGACGGCGTTTGAATAAATCGTGGTGATTCATTTCAAAATGCGTATTCCCTAGACTAGATGAGTCTGGGTCAAGCCACTCAAGACGAAGTTCTCTCTCAAGGTGAGGAAGAAACGGTGCCTCCTCTTCGGTCAATTTGGACGAGAGTATGGCGAGTAACTCGGACGGAAAAGGGAGGGGGTCCACAACGCCTCGGTGGGTTGGTCAGGCTTAAAGAGACGTGGCCGGTGGGTCGGCCACATAGAGGGCCGGTAGATCAGGTGGAAGATCGCTACATTGGCATTGTAGAGGCCGCGAGTTCAAATCTCGCCCGGTCCATCTCTCTATAATTTGATGATAATTAGATTGAATCTAATTGGGTCGATGGACCGGGCTGACTCGCGAACTTTTCTGATTAATTGCGCTCGCAGTCAGAAGACTACATTCGCGCGCCTAGTTCGCGAATCTCGCCCGGTCCACTTCTATGAATTAATGATGAAATTTGTGGACCGGGCTCTACATTGATTTCTGGTTTGAACTCGCTCCGCGAGCGCGTCAGGTTGCAAGCAACCTTTTCGTCCTCAACCTTCCCTCGCGAAAAATAATCGATTATGGCTCAGTCCAGATTGAGGATTCATATCTCGCCCGGTCCACTTCTGTTGAATAATGGTATATACGGTGGACCGTGCATACCCACTCGCGAAATTTCAATATCTAAGTGCGAGTGGTTTCCGCTTGTGAACTATTCATGGCATTCAACAGTTGATTTGAATACAGGAGCCCCAGCCACTCACTTCGCGAAGGAGTTGGGAAGGTGTCATCATGATGTTTCGAATGGCAGTTACTCTCTCCTTGCTGATGGTCTTAACTGCCTTCTCTGGTTGCTTTGGAACCAAGGAATCTAATCCGGTGAAAGAGGATACACCCTTCACCTTTGACAAAGATATTCCAGCCACAACTTGGTATCACTATGCAGGCGGAATTGACGCACTAAATTCAACCGCTGTTACAGAAGCAAACATAACAGCGAACCTAACGAGTTTCAACACTCCTTTTTGGGCAAATGGAAGTTATTATGGAATTGGAATGACCACTTTTGAGCCAACTATGGGTATCACTTCTGACAATAATATCTACATGACAAGTTGGGGTAACGGACCGGCTGGGTCAACTGCTATTGTGCAATGCTCTGGGCTCATTGGGATGACCGACCTCTCCGAATATTCGTGCGCAAATGTGTACGACCCCCTCACCCCTGTACCTAACTCTAATGACCCGTACGTCTACATTGACCCGTGGACTGATCGCATCATGAAGTTCGATATGCACGCTTTGCTCGGCATGACGGTTGAATGGTCTGACGATGAGGGAGCATCATGGTCTCTGCCAACGGTTGCAACGTCATATTCTGTTCAGGATCACCAAACTATTGCTTCGGCCCCATACCCTGCAGCATTTCATGACACAACTTGGGTATTTTGTATCAACGGAAATTGGGAAGCACCTCTGTGCTCAACCAGTTTTGATGGTGGTACTACTTGGAGTCCCGAAGTACCTGGTGCCCCCTTGGGTTGTGGTAGTGGAGGCTTGTCTGCTCACTTAGAAGGTGCTGATGATGGAAACTTCTACCGCGGTAATCCAAGTTGTGATGCTCAAGGATATGCAATTTACAAGAGCGATGATGGCGGATTCACATGGACAGAGCATGTACTTCCAACAGAAGAAAGTGGTAAGGCAACAACTTGGAATGCTGAAGAGGCACAAGTTGGAGTTGATGAAGAGTCAAACGTTTACGCGATGTGGATGGGTTCTGACAATATGCCATACTTTGCTTATTCGCGTGACCAAGCTGAAACTTGGTCAGATGCAATGATGATTGCACCTCCAGCCGGAATTTCTGGGACTGGATTCCCAGTAGTTACGGCTGGCTCCGAAGGCCGCGTAGCCTTCGGTTATGTTGGAGTCATATCCAATGGAAGCGGAACTGAGGCATGGCATGGATACATCACTACAGTTACCGATGCATTCAGCGATAACCCACTTTTCACCACTGTCCAAATCACTGAGGCAAATGACCCAATTGATGATTTGGATGATTGCGGATATAATCGGTGTGGTGGACTTGGTGATTTCTTAGACATTCGAATAGATGTGCAAGGGAGGGTTTGGTTCGCACTTTCTCACAATATTGCAGGTGACATCGGGATTTTCGCTACACTCACAGAAGGTCCTACTCTACGTGGAACACTAGAACCGCTCCCTCCAATTCCAGCGGGCGGACCAACAACAGTTGGATTGTGACATCAAAACAGGATTTTTTTCTAAGAAAAAATCCTGTAGATAAGAAATACCCGCTCAGTTCGCCCATCAATCGTCAAGTTGGTAACAGCAGTCGGCCACAAGTCTTCATCATCGCAGGTAGTTGTCCCAAAAGCCACCTGCTCATCTCCTTTTCCCCCTAAATCAGTTGTTTAGAATCTGATTGTTTCGGGGCGAGGTTGATGTGACTCGCCCCTCTTGGCCCTAGTATGCAGCCATCGAATGGTGGGTACCCGCTAACTGGGCCAACACACCCCACTGGAGCTGTTAGACCTCTGCAAATACCAGTTCAAACACAACACGCAGTTGGTGTGGCCCCGCCAGGTCACACATACATCATGCCAGAAGTTAACCCGCTTACTCCACCACCTGCTGACCTACAACTCATCAGAGTTAGTAAACCATGGAAAATATATGGGCGGATGTTAGGGACTGTGATTGTGGCTACTTTCCTTGCTCAACTGATTTTTATGGTCCCATATGGGGCAGCATTAAATGATCCATATCTATCAATTTGCGGAGGTGTCTGTGCAGCCCCATTTGTTTTTCTTCTGACATTTTTCAGACGACCTAAACTAGTCCACCTACAGCGAGCAGTGGCTGATGATAGCGGTACAAATATACACCGATTAGCGATGGGTGGATCCCTTCAAACACCGAGTAAAACAAGGTTTGCACATCACATAGTAAGGGATGACTCACTTCTAGACACCCCCCCAAGTAAAACTGCTTGGATGGTCTTTGCTGGACTTCTTGTTATCACCACATTTCTCACTGGACTTTACTTCACATCTGAGGCTGGTGCAATAATCGCGATTTTGCTATTTGTAATCATTGGGATTCCTGCATGGTTACTCGGGTTTTCGATTCCGGTAGTTGCCTGGTGGTCTTGGTGTACAAGACGCCTTGGCCTTCATACGCGGCAACGAGAGGCAGAATCATGGCTGGTAGCAGGAATGCTATCTGCGATTCCAGCCATAACAATCAACTCAATGATTTTCCCGATTATTGCAGGAGTTTTCTTTTCAGATTATGTGGTTGAATTACTGTTACCAGTAGTGTCAGCACCAGTCGGCGAAGAAATTTGTAAAGGACTATTTGTGCTCACATTCGCATCATCTATAGACTCCCCGAAGCGTGGATTCCAAATTGGATTCACTGTTGGCCTTGGATTTGCCATGCTCGAAAATCTAATCTATATTTTATCATCAACATTCGGTGGACCGATTGCATTTACTGTAACCGCGCTCCTGCGCGGGATCGGTTCAATTCCCGGTCACGCATTTTGGACCGGACTTACCGGTACTGGGCTAGGGTGGTACCTTATGAAAAGAAAAGTAGGAGAACGGCAGAACATGCAAATTCTAAATGAAACAGAGGAGACTCCTGAGGAACAGCAACTTGA
>JAERSV010000046.1 GCA_016845345.1 Methanobacteriota archaeon | reverse complement strand
CATAGTATGGAAAAGCAAGCAATTGACATTAGTGCTGGCGGAGTGACAATCTTGGGTCCTCTCTTCGACTAACTCGAAACCAAATTAAGATTTGACAGGTTAGGGTAAATTTAGAATTTCACCGCTTAAACCATGCACGATCATCCAACCATTGCCAGGGAAATCAACTTGCCAACCCGGTATTAAGATGGGAGATGAGGTCATTTTTGCGACCTTTTCTTCAATTCTCCACCAATGTAGGATACTACCATGAACATCCCCGCCTGCAGTTGTTTGACTAACTCTCCAGTGCCTCCTTTCCTCACAAACTGATGGCAATTCTGAGCGAACCATCTCCGTCGTCATCCATGCCCTAGGAGAAATCTTCTCTAGTTGAGGGACAAATGGTAGGGGTTGGGAATCCCCCATTCTTGTTAATTGACCTGAAAAAGGGTCCTCGATTAGTGACCAACGGTGCCTCTCTTTATTCCCTTCAGGACCGAGTAGGTGGCCGTCGATGTTCCAACTTTTTCCCTCTAGTAAAATTGGTCGTACCTCCAACCTTTCATAACCACGTTGTGAAAGCCATTCTGTTAGTTTGACTTTTGGTTTTATGGCCTTAGTATCCGGAATTGAGGGCGATGATTTTTCAGCCCTCTTAGAAATCCCACCAATTGATGGAGAAGACTGGGATTCATCAAATTGTAAATTTAATCGCCCTGCTAATATTGATTGTCCAAGCCAATTTGATAGCTCTTCTGAACCCCAAAGTTCCAATTTAATCCTTTCAGAAACTGTTGTTTGCTCTAAATCAATCAATCTCCTTTCTGAAACAAGCCAGTGAGAGCCATCAGGTGCATCCACAATCCAGCGCTCTAATTCCATCCGATCAATTGGTGCCCATCCGGGTTGTGCATGCCAAATGTGAGTGCCCACTTCGACTGGGCAACCAACACTAGAATTAGAAATAGATTCAATTATCCCTAAGCAATTAATCCCCGGAGTTCTAGATATTATGGAAATAGACTTAACTTCAATTCCAAGTTCCTTGAGAACTGAGGGTAAAGAAACGGCCATTGATGCTCGGCCACTTCATTGACACATCAATGCTCGCCTTGTCGTTGGCCCTTTAGGGCCAGATTCAGAGGTTAACTGATTCAGCGGAATCAATCGAGGTTGCTTCTCAATGAGAGCAAATCACTGCTACCGGCATCAACCACACAGATTGTACTTACGTGGAATGGCTTCGCACAAGCAGCACCTAATTCCCTGTTCACCATTGCCACCCTATGAATTGGTACATCTGGGTGACTAGAGTGTAATTCCTCAACATATTCTAGTGGGCAGTTTGCGGCTAAAATAACTAACTTCGCTTCACCATGGGCACAAGCCGTTGCAGTCTGGTTTTGACCAAACAGCAGGGTTCCATTCTTTATTGCAGTTTTCAATTGTTTTACTATATCCATTTCTATTCCTCCATACTCCACATTTGTTTCTCATGGTGGGATTTTAATTACTCCTCATCTGGAATGTAGAACAGTTCTACACTACCTGTACCAAGGGCAACAGGTTGTCCAACAATAATGTTCTCAGCAACTCCAGCTAATTCGTCTTTTTCGCCAATAATTCCGGCTCTTAGAAGATGGTTTACTGTTACTTCGAAAGCAGCACGAGCCAAAATACTGTGTTTGTTTCCTGAAACACCGTGGCGTCCAATTGCACGAACTTCGCCTTCACTCGTCATGACATCTGCTACTGTAATCAAGTGTCTTACATCAACATCTAATCGTGCATCTTGCAAAGTCAAGATTAATTCATTAATTATTGCTTGGCGTGCTGCTTCAACCCCGAGATATTGGTGAATCTCGGTGATATTGTTGGTGTAAGTTCGAGCTCGGTCAATTCCTTCAAATTCGCTGACTGCAGCTAGATTACTTCCGATGGTTGCGATGTAATATTCACCAGTTTCGGCGTCCTTTTGAGTGTTTGCTCGCAGAATATCAGTTACGCCTTTCAATCGCAATTCCTTCACTTTTTCTTCTAAAGCCAAAAGTTCAGTGTAGTTAGGAGTTACTTCGTCACTTTCTTTCTTACGACCTGGGATAATAGTCAACAACTTCGGTCGAACGTCGTTATCAGCCTCAATGAACAGACGAAGACGACGAGAGAGTATCTCTTTGACTTCAACAGGCTTAACGCCCTTCTGTTTCATATTTGAAGCAATCAACTTCAGTGTGATTCTTCTTTGAGTCACGTCTGTCTCAATTACAGCGATGTCTTTGGCATCGGTAATTTCGAGGGAAGCCGCAAGGTTGCGAACCTTCTTTTCATCGTTTTTCAAGTCATCATCTAGGTGAATTCTCATTGTCGGAGTTGATGACTTCTTCCGAGCATCAACAATCTCAATAATTCTTGGTAGACCTTGGGTGACGTTGACTGTCGCTACACCCGCATAGTGGAAAGTTCGCATGGTCATTTGTGTACCTGGCTCACCGATCGATTGTGCTGTCACGATTCCAACTGCTTCAAACGGATCAACTCCAGTTGCCTCAGATGCGATGTCTGCTTCTTGTACAACAGAAGATGCTTGTTTTGCTGTCAACTTTTTCATACCACGTTGTTCTATTTGGTCTGCTAAATTACTGAGAACAAGTTTTGAAAGGGATGAACCTTCTTTTTCCGCAGCATTGACTAACGCGGTAAAAATATCTGTAGAGTTTATGCCTCTGCTCAACTGTTTCATTTTCATTTCCGGGTCAAATTGTTCTAGCTCTTGCTGAACCTTGACTCTTCTCTTGGCCGCACGGCGTCTTACCACTGTAGTGCTAGTTGTAGAGGCAGAGGAAGAACGAGTACGCTTTCCAAATTTCTGAATGACTTGAGACAACTTGTCTGCTTCATCCGATGAAAGACCACAAATCTTGGCAATCTCACCTTGTGATAATATCTTGACATCGTCCCATTTTCGGCCATCGGCTAAATTGTGGGCGTAATCCTCGGGAATACCCATATCCATGAGTTTTTTCTTGGTTGCTGACTTTACTACCATTATTTCTCACCACCTAATGCGTTATCAAGAACATCTCTAATGTTAATTGCAGAACCTCTGATACTACGAGTTGGGTCAGTTCCATCTTCACCATAACTGAATTGGATAATTCTGTCTGCGGTATTTCTAACTGAGTGATGAGAGTCGCCATGAACCTTCAAGTCGTCCATTGCATTGATGAGACGCCGCTGCATATATCCTGATTTACTGGTACGCACAGCGGTATCAACCAGAGATTCTCTTCCAGATACAGAGAGCATGAAGAATTCTGTTGGCTGAAGTCCTTTCTTGAATGAAGATTGAACGAATCCTTTCGCTTGAGCACCCTTTTCATTTCGCTCAAAGTGTGACAATACTCTATCCTTGTAACCACGTTCAAGACGCTGACCACGGACACGAGTCTGCCCAATTGAACCAGCCATCATTGAAAGGTTGTCCATAGAACCACGAGCTCCAGATACTGCCATCATTACCGCAGCGTTGTCACTCGCTAGGTGTTCCTTAGCAATTTCACCAGTCTTTGATCTCGACTGGTCAAGGATCTGCATGATATCTTCTTCAAGTGTCTCTATTGGAGTACGACCAGGTCTTGCTTCGTAGCCTCTACCAGTCTTACCAAACAATTCGAGTTTTTCGTCAACATCTGCACAAGCGGTTGAGTTAATCTCAGTGATTTCTGAACGTGCTGCTGGTGGAAGGTCTTCATCATCAATTCCAGTAGTAAATCCTAGAGCAGTACATATTCCAATAGTGAGTTGGGTCAATTCATTGAGGAATTGTGCCCCACGTGTGCTTCCATGGGCTTGAAGAACCGCATCGAGGAGTTTACCATCCTCAGCACCGATTCCGGTCTTGTCTATGGTCCCTGACAGGATTTCACCATCAACGACTTCAACTTGGTCATTGCTTCTGCTCTTGTAACTGAGATTGATTCCTGAAGGTATAATCAAATTGAGTAGTTCGCGGCCATTGTAACCAATTACCCCGTTTTCATCTTTGACTTCTTTTGGCAATTCACCTGTCCAATTGATTTTACTTAGAATTTCCAAGGCTTGGCCCTTTGCAACTATGCGGTCACTGTTAGTTAGGAGGTAAGCACCAGAAATGTGGTCGTGAATACCTCCAATAACTGCTCCACCATATCGTGGGCTGAGAATATTCTCTTGCACACGCATCAAAACTTTGGCCTCGGCACGAGCCTCCTCGGACTGAATAATATGCAGATTCATTTCATCCCCATCGAAATCAGCATTGTAAGGAGTACAAACTGACAGATTGAAACGGAATGTTTTACCTTCCATTACTCTGACTTCGTGAACCATCATTGACATACGATGCAAAGAGGGCTGTCGGTTGAAAATTACCACATCTCCGTCAATCAAATGGCGCTCAACTACCATTCCTGGCTTAGGACTTCCATCTAAATCAATGGTTGCAAGTCGGTCCTCTACTTGAGTTCGTTCTTCATCTTCCTCATCCCATGGTGAACCACAGTGTGGGCAAATGACATCCAAGTGCTCTGGGAATTCAGTGTCTTCAGGTTGTTCTTGTTCCCATCTCCATCGATTGTGGATAATAGTACGTGGGTCATCGTCAGGAAGTTTGTTTCCATTCTCATCTTCCCCACGTAAATTGGAAATTGTTGCTTCTAAATCAGCAACCCAATTCTCTTGCAATCCTTCAATAGTTCGACGATTTTCCTTCTTGATTACTAATCCTGGCAAGAAGTTTGGTGCTCTCAAGACTTCATTAAGTTCTGGAGCCATTCCTTCGTATGGCTCATCTCTTTCAGGGTCACCACCATCACAAACTGGATTCATACAACGGAACCCAGACCAGATGAATTTTGTTCTATCAGTGATTCTAACACGATGAGTGTCACCGCGTACGATATAATTCACACCCGGGTGGTTATCTGGGCCACGCAGGATCATCTCACGCAGTTGTTCTCGGTTACGCTTAGTAACACGGATTGGTACGGTCAAATCCTTAGCAGATTGCTCTGGAACCCCCACTTCATTAACTCCAAGGAATGGGTCTGGTGAAATAACTGAACGTGCACAAAAGTTGACACGCTTTCCTGACAGATTACTGCGGAATCTTCCTTCTTTACCCTTCAATCTCTGTGTTAGGGTTTTGAGTGGTCTACCACTTCGGTGGCGTGCTGGTGGAACTCCGCTAGTTTGGTTATCAAAGTAAGTCGTTATGTGATACTGAAGAAGTTCCCAAAGGTCCTCAACAATCAGTTGTGGCGCACCTTGGTCACGGTTTTCACGTAAACGCTGATTGATTCTCAACACGTCCACAAGTTTGTGTGTGAGGTCGTCCTCTGACCGGTCCCCACTTTCTAGAGTAATGGATGGACGTACGGTAATTGGTGGGACAGGTAAGACTCTCATAACCACCCACTCAGGGCGGTTTGATTCCTTATCCATTCCAATGTAAATTAGGTCATCAGCTGGGATTCCCTCGAGCCATTCTCGGATATCTCTAGCATTCAACTTGTGCTCACTCTTGTCTTCTTTCTTTTCTTTGAAGGTAGTTGGCTTCTCAAGGAGAATTTTTCCTTGTTCACTTCCACAGTGCATACAAACCATTCGCTTTTTACCACTGCAAGTTTTCTCAATATCCTTGATGATTTTCTTCAATTCAGGTGAACCCGGTCCGTGTTTCTGGATAATATCCAAAACTCTGTTTCGATAGAAATCTTGTTCTGAAAGTTCGCTATCAACTGGGTGGGTTCCTGGGGTTTCGTGAAGAAGAACACGGTAACACTTGTTACAAGTGGTTTTTAGTGCAGTCTTGATTAGTGGTGTGAATCCACAATGAATTACAGGTAATTCAAGTTGTATATGACCAAAGTGACTTGGACACTCGTCATGCTTATTTCCACAAGTTTCACAACGAATTCCTTGTTCAATTACACCCATTTGAGGGTCCATTAGACCTTGATGGTATGCGTGGCCATCGTCCTTGTAAGTATCAGCAGTCTTGACTTCAACAGCGCTGAGGCGGCGAATTTCATTTGGCGCCATTAATCCGAACTTGATTGAAGCAATACGCTTTGGAATCTTTGATGCGTCTAGTTTTTTAGCCATTCAAATCACCTCCTGTCCTCCAATTGAAGTCGCATCGCGACTCCAAGTGATTTCATTTCGTCTAGTAACAATTTGAAGGCATACGAGGTTTCAACCAGATGCACTTCTGCACTTTCACCATATACTGGGCTGACATAACAGCGACGACGGTTATCCCAGTATGCAATGTGTCCACTTTCGGCACACACTGGCAATGTAACACCGTCAGATTCGTCTAGTAACCTATCCTTGATTACCATTGAAGCACCGTGAGCAATTAGACAGTCTCTCTCCATCTCTCCGAATCTTAGACCACCTTGTCGAGCTCGTCCTTCAGTAGGTTGACGAGTTAGAATTTGCACTCTACCACGACTTCGAGCGTGAATTTTACTGCTAACCATGTGGTGTAACTTCTGATAGTAGATACAACCGACGAAGACATTGGATTCATACTCATCTCCGGTTTCACCATTTACCATGCGTTCTCTTCCTGTATGTTGGAATCCGTTACGCAGCAAACCTTCTCTCAGAGCAGTCTCTTTTTCACCAGAGAATGCTGAAGCATCAATAAATCTGCTTTCCATTGCACCCACTTTACCACCAATCATCTCCAAAATATGAGCGACTGTCATACGGCTAGGAATAGCGTGAGGGTTGATAATCAAATCAGGCACTACTCCAT
The DNA here is from genome assembly GCA_016845345.1 of Methanobacteriota archaeon. Classification (GTDB taxonomy): domain Archaea; phylum Thermoplasmatota; class Poseidoniia; order Poseidoniales; family Thalassarchaeaceae; genus MGIIb-Q1. The sequence continues at coordinate 20,849 of JAERSV010000046.1, read as the reverse complement.
CAACGGTGAATGGCATATCTTCTTGATTGACCAGGCGGCCAACAACTCCCTTCTGACCGTGTCTAGATGAAAATTTATCACCCAATTCAGGGACACGGTGTTGACGAAGTACGATTCTGACTAAACGCCCAGCATCTAGACTCTCGGTGACGAACAAATGGTCAACATGACCACTCTCGCCGTGCCTTACATGCATACTTGATTCTTGGCGGTATTGGCCCATCATGAAAGCACCATGGCCTTCTTCAAGGAATCTTGGTGGACTTGTCTTCCCCACCAAAACAGCAGGGTCGTCATCTCTCTTGCCAGAAAGCATAGTTTCGGGGTGAGGCAATCCATCATACTCTAAGTGAGCGTATTCTTTGCTGTCTTTACGACCTTTGACTTCATCTTGTCCAGCACCAGGGATTTGGATCTCTTCTTCTTGACCACCTGGGAATCTCTTTCTCTCAGCGTTGTAAGTTCTGACGAAACTTGAACGACCAAGTGCTCTTTCAACTGAAGCACGGTTCATGATCACCGCGTCTTGCATATTATAGCCATGATGGCTCAGAATAGCGACTACGTAATTTTGTCCACCAGGGCGGTTCACAAAGTTTGTTGAATCCATAGATTGTGTTTGCACGATAGAGCGCTGTGGGTAGTCAAGAATGTGCATTCTTGTATCAGGTCTTACGCGGTGATTACTTGCAGGTAGACCAAGAGATTGCTTGACCATCGCAGTTCCACCAGTAACACGAGGTGTCGAGTTGTGTTCAGGGAAAGGAACTAGGCTAGCACAAACTCCCAAAATTAACTGAGGGTCAATTTCAACGTGAGTATATACTAGGACATTCCCACTCTTCTTTTCTTTGCGACGAAGTTTGTCAACATCCTCTTGGAAATAGTTTAGAGGCAGGGTGAACTTTTCTGTAACCCACGTCCCATTTGATAACTGAACTTCTACCTCTAACTCGGCCTCAGTAATGTCAAATTCACCAAGATTTGTCCATGTGACTTTAGCTGGGTCTATTGGGCGTTGATGTTTTGGTGAAAGTGTCGGGAGGTCGTAGGCTCGCGGAGCAACTAGAAGGTCTTCTTCCTCTTCTGCATCCACCCACTCGACTACTCCTTCGTTCACGAGGTCTTTGAAACTCATCTCACGATCTGCAAGGGCAACTAAGTGCTCCTTTGCTAGAGTAAGAGTACCACTCTCAAGAACCAATAACGGGCGTAGAATTCTTCCTTTGTCTGTATTGATAAAGATATCACGGTTTACTGAATCGTGGCGGATGCTAACTTCTGGGCGAATTCTACCATTTCTTCTACGACGCTTGAAGTGAGTGACCAAACGATGAGGATTCTTGTGTAAACCAAAGATGTCACCATTCACGTGGACACGTGAACCTTCTGACCAATCCTCTGGTTCAATGACATTAGCTTCTTTGAGCAACTCTTTGACATCATCTTCTGAAACTGCTTCGGATACGTCAATCATTTGTGCTGCGTTCTTTACCAAACCACAGTTCTGTCCCTCAGGGGTTTCGTTAGGGCAAAGACGGCCCCATTGTGTCGGGTGAAGATCTCGGGCCTCGAAATGTGGTTGGCTTCTAACAAGTGGGCTAGTTACTCGACGCATGTGAGATAGCGCTGAGATGAAGGTTGTTCGGTCAAGCAGTTGGCTGACACCAGTTCTACCACCAACCCAATTTCCGGTAGCAAGAGCGTGCATGATTTTTGATGTAAGAACATCTGGTCGTAGACAACTATTGATTTTTAGTTCACGCTTTCTATTATGGTGGCGCTCAAGTTGGTACTTGAGGTCACGCGCCAGTTGAGTCATACTGACTCGGAATAAATCTTCAATTAAATCGCCAGCAAGACGGACACGCTTGTTTGCGTAGTGATCCTTATCATTTGGCTTGCCTTGAGTAATTGCCATTTCCAAAACTTGACGAACAATTCTACCAAGGAAAACCGCCTTCTTCAAGCGGTGTTCAGGTTGGTCTCCAAGATGAGGAAGTAATTCCTTATCCATCAAATTGTTCACACGTTGTTCACGGTATTCTTTTTGTTGACCTGCAGCGAATTTCTTTTCTAACCATGCGAGTGCTTCCTCGTTGGTTTCAACACCATACGCATCTTTGGTATCCAAATCTCGAACGTGATTAATGTTTGCAACAACATACTTGAAAGCATCTTTATGGCCAGCAATTGAAGCGAAAATCTCCTCATCAGAATTAATCCCAAGTGCACGCATCAGTAGAACTGCAGGAATAACTTGAGCACCAGCACTGCTGATCTTAACCATCAACATTCCATCTTTTCTCTTTTCAACAGTTAGTGGCTTTCGAACACCATCTCTCTGTGAGAAAATCTTTGCAACTTCTGTTGCTCGGCTGTATCTCTTACTCATCTCAACAGTAACTCGGTTAGGTGCCAAATCCTCCATTGAAATAAGAACCCTTTCCGTACCGTTGATGATAAAGTAACCACCTGGGTCGTATGGATCCTCTCCCTTCTTCTTTAGAAGAGACATGTAGTGAGTGCGGTCTTCTTCGCTCATCTCAGGGCTGAGGTTACGATTCTGGTCAATATGACCGGGATTTAGATTACATCTCTCAGAACGAACCATGACTGGTAGGCTACCAACTTGAACTCTGTCTTCCTTAATTGGGGTTGGATGGTCCTCACGGTGGATTGTGAAATCCATAAAAATCGGAGAAGAATATGTCAACTTACGAAGACGACACTCTAGTGGAGTTGCATCCTCATTGTTTGCACCATTTGCCTCACGGATTGTGGGTGGCCCTAGTGTTAGATTCTTCATCCGTACTGAAATTTCGTTGTCTAAAACGTCAAGTTTGACCAATCCACCCTCATCATCATCAACGATTTCATCAGTACCAATACGAATATTGCGAACAATCTGCTCAAAACGGCAATCTCGCCCATCTCCTTTTGGCAAGCAATCATTGTATGATGCAATTTGGTGATTGACCAAACTTCTTTCTCTGAAATATGTCTTGATAATATCTCTCATATTAATTGCCTCCTCAGTTACCCTCTACCACTAATCTGTATGCCACGTGAATCCCTGCTGATGGGCTTCTTCGGGTGATTCGAACTACTCTGTTATGTAACCAGCCTGCTCGTAATTCATCATCAGACTGCTCCATTGCTTCTTTCATTGCTTGAATTGCAGGGTCAGTAATCAGAATCTTAGGGAGTAATTCAATTCGAAGGCGAGGGCTGCCATCAATATCAGTCCCAACAAGATCCCAAGGGGCAAGTTCAGCCATCTGTTCATCTTCAGGCACTAATTCATGCAAAGGCACGATTTCGTGGTTTAGGACATTGAATCTCATTTCACCAAGTGGAATGTTTGTTTCTAAAGCCTTGAGTTCTGCTTTCATTTCCACTCGGCGAGTCGGGCGTCGGCGTTTGGAAGCGGCTTGTTCCCGAATGATATCCATGATTGTTTCAAGTTCAGTATCTGTCATTTTCAAACTTAATTTGGTAGCGACATCCTGAGCACTCATTTTCTTGATGGTATCCATGTTGGCGTCGTCTGCCAACTTGTGTGCTAATTCTTCTTTAACACCAAGCTCCATTAATCGCTTTTTAGTTGATGATTTTACTGCCACTCAGATACCCCCACATTCGCCAAGAAACCGAGGTACTGAGTCCAATCTGGCGGAGCGGGCCTGACGGGGTTCGAACCCGCGACCAACGGATTAAAAGTCCGTCGCTCCACCTGACTGAGCTACAGGCCCATGGCTATTGGTGACTAACCTCGGACTTGGGTACCCTTCAAAAGCCTGTCGCATGGCATACGCTGACAGTGATGACCGCTCGGTCATGGTCGGAGAGGGAATCTCCAAACACCCGTTTCTAGTGGTCAACCATAAAGGTATCCTTGAAATTATTACAAATACCATTCAAATATGACAATTACTTCGCAAGTCTGTGAATGACCATATCAACCGTGAGCTCGCGATGCAAAGTGAAGAGGCATCAATCCACGAGTGGAAATTCAATGAAAGCGAGGGGCTTTCGCTCCTTGTGCCGGCGACTGTTTATCCGCCACGCGAAGACACTGGGCTATTATTTTCCTGCCTTGCCAAATTAGGAGATGGTAATGGAAGAAAACTCCTCGAAATTGGTTGTGGAAGTGGTGCCATTTCAATTGCTGCTGCCAAACTAGGGTGGGAGGTTACAACATGCGATGTAAACCCGCTTGCAATCGCTACAACAACCGGCAATGCGAGTTACAACAAAGTCAACTTAACTGCAATAGAAGGTGGCTTAGATGAAGATTCTAATTTCATCAATCAACAACTTATTGAATCTCAAGGGCCGTTTGATATTATCACCTGGAATTTACCATACCTTTCACCAGTCAACGGCGACGAGGAAAGACTCGGGCCATTCGAAGATGCTGGTTTAGTTGATAGCCCAGAAAACAGCGGTTGGGGTGTGGCACTCCTACAATCCATGTCTCGAGAAAATGATCTTCTCAAAGAGGGTGGCTCAATCTACCTATTACACACTAATAATGAACGTGGAAACTTGTTACAGAGTCGATGGCGTGCAGCAGGGTGGGCAACAAGGATTTCTTCGGAACTTCAATTTGATGATGGAGAAAGATTGACTTGTTTTGCAGCTTGGAAACCACACGAAAAAGCAACTAGGCAATCCCACGATGTACTTGATTCTTCGAATCAATATCTATTGGATGAGGAATTGCCTGTTGGCAGCATGGTTACAGCAAAGCAACAACGCTTTGGAAGAGGGCAACGAAAACGCGTATGGGATACTGATGAGGGTGACTTTGCAGGTAGCTGGGTGCTTGACCCAAAATTAGTAGATAATGGGCCTGGTTTGATTCAACTTGATGCAGGAGTTGCTGTAATTGATGCAATATGTGCATCTCAAGAGATCCCTTTAGCATCTGCACATTGGACAAACTGTAAACCCCTATCAAACCACAATCTGTCAATTCGTTGGCCTAATGATGTGTGGACTGCTTCGGGCAAACTTGCTGGTTGCTTAGTGGAAGGGCGTCAAACAGGTAAGCACCAGAAAGTAGTGCTAGGTATCGGTGTCAATCTAGGTACACCTAGTAACAAAGAATATCATTCCACTGGCCTCCAAGAAATCACTAATCACGTAGAACTAGAAGTTTTTACAAACTTACTAGATACTGCAATAGCCTCACAATTTGAAAAGGGGGTTTTGCTTCCCCCGAGGCTAAATCAAAAGAATGCCATTTGGGCATTGATGTCAAATCATCTAAAATCGGGATTGAGTCTAACACAAGGTGCTGAAAATTTGACCGTTACGAACATCAGTGAGAAAGGTGAATTAATTTGCCATGATGGGAGAAAAAGGCACATTATCTCAGATAGTTACGACCTTGTTTCGAATTGAAATCTAAGCCGTTTCAACTACTTCAGCAATATCTGAATCCTCAGGACCTTCCTGGAATTTTCTCCAAATACCCCATACTAAAAGGAGAAGAGCAGCGATGGTGGGAAGGAATTGAACTGGGATTTGACGTTGTGCGGTAACTTCCACTTCCCATGTTCCCTGACCGTTAATTTCTACCGTGAGTTTACCACTTTCACCAACGTCGATTGAAGTTGTGAACGAACCGTCCTCTTTGAGTTCAAATTCTGACACCCTCGCTAACTCATTACCATCTTCATCAATCAATTTGATATTGTTGATTGCACATGTGTTATTGTTGTCACAAACAGGTGTTGCTTCGACTACGATATTATCGTTTGAACCAAGAACTCCGACAGAAATTGAACGAACTTCCTGAGTCGACGAAACCTCACCAAATTCAACCATCATCGGTAAGGCAAACATTGAGATTGCTACTGCGCCGACTAACCCGATTGCTCCAACGATAATTGAGATGTCGTGCGGGGTAACTTTTGCACCCACTCCTCCGCCTGCCATGGTTGGGCGAACAGCCAATGCACCATGAACATCGCCCTTGGGAAAATAGAATCATTTTCTACCGTTTAGTAAAATAACCCCCTTGGTTAAGCGAGGGTTCTAAGCAGTAATTAATTGCTGGAACAGTTGCAATACGATGACACTAAAGAGATGGATTTAGATAATTGCCCCATTAGGTGAATGTTATTGTCGTTTTCCTTATAACTGAACAAATACACATTTGATATATAATTAAGTGGACGTTTGCGCGACAAGTTGGCTGATTTCTGAACGGGTCGGACTCAATGATTAAAGGCGGCACGCGCTGCCAACGCCCCCTGTGGGGGGCGGTGAATGCAACTGCTGAACAAATTAGAGGGAGACCAAACAATGATTGGAGCGAGTGACAAATCTAGATTGACAATGACAGAATTCGCTAAGGAATCAAGAATTCGTGCTGATAGTTATCATCGTTATCACATTGATACGATTGAAACCCCTGACCGACAATCACTTCCCAACAGGTTTCTGGTCAGCGTTGGCAAATTTGGCCTGGCAAAGTTACTCGTTAGTGAGATCTTTGAGTACTGGGGGAAGTGGGATGTGGTTTTTGCTAGACCCTGTACTTACGGAGTGTTCTCCGGACCAGTCGGAGGTTTTTCACCAAGGCCAGAGAAGTGCGTAGGATGTTTGCGTTGTACCATTGAACACCCAGGATTTGTGACAATTACCCCAAATCCAGCCCTTGAAACTCTAGGTGATTCATACTTGAATTCAAAAATTATCTCTACAATCGATGAAGAAGCGCGCAAAGGGACGGTACCTGTCCGAGGACAAGGATATCGAGGCCGTTTTGGTGGACCGGGTTGGGATGAGATGTTTACTGATATGTCTGAGATTGTTCGCCCCAGCCGAGATGGCATACATGGTAGAGAATTAATTAGTACAATCGTTGATATCGGTTCAAAACCAATGCGTTTACAATTTGATTCAGAAGGTAGCCTAGTAAGTGCTGGTCCAAAAATGATGAGTATTCAGGTACCATTTGTTTTTGATTCACCTGCTGGCAGTGTGATGTCACCTCGGCTGGCAAAAATTTGGAAGACTGCAGCCGAACAAGTTGACACTTTGGCATTAATATCAGCAGATATAGTTGCATCAAACAATTTAGAATCACCTTCAGTTGTACCAATTTTCTCACTTGATTCATTTGAGTCAGCAAATTCATTCAAAAATGGAACCAGAATGGTTCAATTGGACGGCTGGGGTGCATCTGAATATGAATCAATGACTTCATCCAACCCGGATTTGATGATTTCAGTTCGAATGTCATTTGAAGAAGGTTGGCAAGATCAACTCAGTGAAATGGTTGATGCCGGAGTTTCAGTAATTCATTTTGTTGCAAATAACCACGGCGAAGCCGATGGTGGACGATTTATCATGGACATCATTATCGAAGCACATGAGATGTTACTCAAAGCAGGAGTACGCGATAAAGTAACCCTGCTACACAGTGGTGGTGTTGTTGCTGCAGACCACCTTCCAAAGGCAATCATCTGCGGATTAGATGCTGTTGGTCTTGACTTGCCATTACTCATAGCAATCCAAGCAAGGCTTAGTGGCGACACATCAAGCAGAGAAAGGTACACGGCAAAATTACCTAAGAAATTCGATGATAAATGGGCTTGTCAACGAATTGTCAACTTAACTGGCTCATGGCGGGACCAGATGCTAGAAATTCTCGGAGCGATGGGCATTCGTGAAGTTAGAAGATTGCGAGGCGAAATGGGTAGGGCAATGTGGTGCTCCCATTTGGAGGAAGAGGCTTTTTCAGAAATTGAAGGATTCACAGGGGGTGGAATTTGATGGCTAAGAGCAAACTACCGGTATTCCCAAGCGAGACGCTAATTCACAAGATTACGCACTTAATGCACGATGGAATGGACGCCCGAACTAGTGGGGAATTTGAGATTCCACCCGCACTAGGGGATGCTCGCTGGACTGATGAGTTGATTCTCTCTACTTGGCACATGGCTGCGACGGGAACATTACCTGATAATCTAAATTACAAAACTGGGGAGAGTAACGGGGGATTTGACCGACTTGATTTCAAGCTGCTAGATGAAGAGCAATGGCTCAAACACTCAGAAGACATCAAAACCAGTATTCCACTAAATCGGCGTGGTGACCACAGGAAGAAATTAAGCCCAGCAATCCCAATTTACGGAGGTGGAATGTCTTACGGTTCTGTCTCAGTGAATGTCATGATGTCGAGAGCGATACACGCCAAGAACTGGAATACCTACATGTCGACTGGTGAGGGCGGTTATCCCGAAGAATTGTATGATTGTAGAGACCATGTGATTACTCAGGTTGCCACTGGCTTATTTGGTGTTGAAGAAAAATCAATCCAAGCCGCCCCCATTGTTGAATTCAAATATGCACAAGGAGCAAAACCAGGACTTGGGGGCCACTTATTGGCTAGCAAGGCTGGAGAAGAAGTTGCAAAGATGAGAGGCAGTGTGCCATTTGTCAGCCTGTTCAGCCCGTTCCCATTCCACTCAACTTATTCTGTTGAAGATCACTCAAAACACATCGATTGGGTACAAACAATCAATCCTGACGCGTTGATTTCGGTGAAAGTTTCAACTCCTCACGATGTTGATATGGTGGCTGTTGGCTCATATTATGCAGGAGCACATATTATCCACCTTGATGGTGGATTTGGAGGCACTGGTGCTGCCCCAGAGATTGCTAAGAAAAATATTGCAATGCCAATTGAGTTAGCAGTGCCAAAAGTTCACAAATTCCTCATCAAAGAAGGAATCAGAGAGAATGTGACTCTGATTGCTAGCGGCGGAATCCGAACTGCAGATGATATCGCAAAAGCCATCGCTTTAGGAGCAGATGGTGTTGTACTTGGAACAAGCGACTTGGTCGCAATGGGATGCACTCGCTGTTCAAATTGTGAAGGGGGTCCCTCAGGAAGAGGTTGCCCATGGGGATTGACTACAACTGACATTGAATTACAAGAATGGGTACAACAAGAATGGGCGGTAAAAAGGCTAGATAACTATTACACTGCTCTCCAGTGGCGTCTCAGAGATATTCTCAGAAAATTAGGGCTAAGCGATGTGAAAGAATTGGTTGGCAGAACTGACCTTCTAGTCTATACAAGGAGTGATTTGAAATGAAGAATGCCGAAGCACTCCTCGATTCAAGGAGATTAATGAACAGCCGCTTACCAAAGTTTGAGTTGAATGAAGACGACGCGGCCGAAGGCGGCTGTGGTGTAGTCGGTTTGGCATGTGAAATCCCTGTAGCAGGGAGACACTTGTTCAATTCACTTGAGCAAATGCGCAACCGTGGGAACGGAAAAGGTGGTGGCGTGGCAATGGTTGGACTTGACCATGAACAGTTTGGGGTCAGCCCTGAAATACTCAAGAATGATTACTTGTATGCAGTTGCTTACTTAGATGATTCAGTGCGAAAAGATGTTGAAGAACAATTCATAAATTCAAATTTTGATGTAGACCATACCCATGAAGTTCCTACAATGGAAAATTGGCAAGAGCTTGAAAATCTAGATGCACAACCTCCAAATGTTGTTTGTTATTTCATCAGACCAAAACCATCTGCGGTTCAAAAATTCCTTTCAGATGGCAATTTGTCAGAGTCAGATTTCCCCTCAAAAAAAGCGATGTGGGATGAATTATTATTCCAGAATACTCACAAATTAAATGTTGAATATTATGCCAAGGAACAACGTGCAGATGCATTCGTTCTCAGCCACGGACAAAACATGATTATTCTCAAAATTGTCGGTTATGCAGAAGATGTTATTCGGTACTATAGACTGGATGACGTGACAGCACACGTTTGGATTGGTCACCACAGATACCCAACTAGAGGAAGAGTGACTCACCCCGGTGGCGCGCACCCCTTTGGACAAGGTGTAGATGTGGCTCTTGTGCACAACGGTGACTTCTCAAATTATGTTTCGGTTAAGGACTACCTCGGACAGAGAGGAATGGAACCTCTATTCTTCACAGATACTGAAGTTGCGGCACTCGGGTTTGACCTTCATTCGCGTGTATACGGATATCCGATGGAATATGTGATAGAGAGTTTAGCGCCTACTGGCGAACTTGATTTTGTAATGCTACCAGATGAAAAGCAGGAAGTCTATGAAGCCATTCAAAAAACCCACATTCATGGCTCACCTGATGGACCGTGGTTCTTCATTATCGCCAAAGCAGATGGGCTAACACACCAATTGATTGGAATCACGGATACCAGCATGTTACGCCCCCAAGTTTTCTCCTATCAGCGGGGTGAAGTCGGAATTGCTTTTTGTGGAAGCGAAAAACAAGTCATAGATGCAGTACTCGAGAGCCTTTCATCAGAAGATAAGAGATTCTGGCGCCGTTGTGACGAGTACTGGAACGCCAGAGGAGGGTCCTATACCGATGGTGGCTCATTCATTTTTGATGTCAACCCAGATGAAAAAGGTGGACATGAACTCACAATGAGCAACAAATTTGGGGCAATTGTTGATACCCATCCTGAAGGAAACTTTGAGATTGAGCCAGCGGCAATGGAATCAGGGTTTGATTGGCCGTCTGAATGGACTGCAATCGACATCTTCCCACAAATAGTGTCCACTTTCCCTGCTTTTGACTGGCCTGCTGCTCGTGGGCTTTTATCAGAAATTGGATCACACGCTAGCCAACACTCAAGGCGACAAGCAGTCGACTTACTCTGCCTCCTACTGAACAGAAAATACGACACTGGGACTCTGAGAACCAGTCGATGGTTAGATTGTGTTGAAGATGCAATAATGGGGATATTGAACCACGCTGGTACAACACCATGCGAATATTTCTCAGGACAAAAATCCCCGGGTCACCTGCCCGAACCTCAAAACCCAAGTCAAGCAATAGTTGTAGACGCGCGCCCATACCCTATCGAAGGAACAGAATCACTGGCTAGGGAATTAGTAGCACTTTACCGAACAGGGTGGCGAAACTTTGTGGTAACACATTGTCATGGCCACCGTTTCATTGGTAACGGATTTGGCATGGAGACATCTGATGTGAGAATCGACGTCTTTGGTAGTGTTGGTGACTACCTTGGAAGCGGTAGTGATGGAATGACTATACACATGCATGGCAATGCACAAGACCAAGTAGCGCAAATTCACAAAGCTGGAACCTTAGTAGTACATGGAGATGTTGGGCAATGTTATGGATATGGTGCCAAAGGTGGAAGATTATTTGTTCAAGGGAATGCCGCTGGAAGGCCAATGATTAATTCTGTTGGAAGTCCAAAACTGGTCATCAATGGGACGGCTTTAGATTACCTTGCTGAATCATTCATGGCTGGAGACCCATTAGAAGGAGGCGGATTCGTAGTAGTCAATGGGCTACAGTTTGAAAGTGATGGAGAAATCTCTGAATTAGACACACCTTACCCTGGTGGAAATTTGTTCAGTCTATCAAGTGGTGGCGCGATTTATGTTCGTGACCCAACCAATGTGCTTTCGTCCTCACAACTGAATGGCGGCGAGTTTGTTGAACTCACCGATGCTGACTGGGATGTTATCCAGCCATTATTAGTTGAAAACGAGGAACATTTTGGCATCCCACTTGCAAGATTACTAACTGTTGCAGGCGAAATGCAACCCCCATCAGCGGTTTATCGAAAGATTATACCCCTCAAGAATAAGGCACTATCTGTTGAAGATAGTTGGGCTGGAAAACATTAGAACGGAATTTTCATCTTTTCTTTCGAGAAACTTTGATTCCCATTCGCTCACGTACTAAGCGAATTTTGCCAGAACTTGTTTGTGAAACTAATCCATCACACCCAGCCTCAAGAATTGATTTTGCTGAACTATATGACTGCAAAGGAATTCTAATAATTGCGTGACCATCGACAAAATCAAACAATTTACTTTTACCTCTTAAAGCATCAATTTGGCCAATGATTTCTTCTAATTCTTGCCTATTTTTGATGGACTCATCAACAGTCAAGCCAACCCAACGGTGCTTACCCCGGGCTGCCTTTCGTAACTTGCCCATGCCACACGCTAAGGTGCATCGCCCTTAACAAGAGTGGACGCGTGGAGATACTATGGCCGACAAAGTCGAAGATGATGTCTCGAGCCATGATCTTGGTGAGACTGAGCCTCTCTCCTCCAATGATTCATCTGAAATGACTATTGTTGAAGAACCAAAATTCGGGTTAAGAGAACTAATTTCAACACTAATTGATTTGAGGACTCTCCCTCATATCCTACTTCTTCTAATCCTCTCCACAATTCTCTATGCCATTGCCCAAGGAGCAGATTCAGCGAATTTGTACTCAGCAATCGGTTTCATATCCCTATCATTTGGTTATTCTCTGACAGCATTGTCAACACGATGGGAATTTGCCCACAAGATGGTTAGAGTTGAAGGATTGGCTTCAGATTCATGGCTCAAATCAATGCTATTCCGTTCACTAAGAGCATGGACCCTTCCATTGCTATTAAGTGGCCTAATTTGCTTCGGATTATCACAATTAGTCAAGGGTAATGAAATCTGGAAACCGTGGATTCCTTTATCCCTCGCCACGCTCTTCCTGCTTTGGTCTATTGGCCAAGGACTCTCCTTTAAATCTGGTACTGCATCATGGATAGCGAACGGGAAAAAAGTACTTGATGATTCAGTCCGGGGTAGTGGCGTAATAGGCATATCTACATGGCAAATCTTGGCTGTGACAACTATCGCCACACTCATCGGTTATGGGTATAGTTCAGGATTCCAAGGTGAAACGAGCGAGAAATTGAAATGGATTGGATTCATTATAATTGCAATCACCATTCAAGTAGCCATGATTTATTGGATTAAAGATACATTAATCGACGTGTCTGCGACTAAAGGAGGCGCTCGATTTGCAACTAGATGGGGGATGATTTCTCAGATATTTGTGACTTGGCATCTGGGTAGTGCATGGAGGAGACTCATTGATGAACCATCTCCATTCACAATGATAATTGAAGAATTTACTTTGATGATCATCACCGTACTATTGGCAATTTGGTCATTAGCAAGTCGAGATGTAAGTCGGGGCGGAAAACTTTTCACAACTGAAAATGCCCTGTTTTGGGGATTAGCATTTGGATTTGGTTATGCAGGGAGTATCGCGATGATTACGAATCTCAGTAATTCTATCGGCGGCGGGAATATAGCAACAACGATGGCAATCGGACATTTAGTCACAGCAATCACTCTGATTATGATACACCCTAAGGCACTTAGAAATCATAAAATTCGAATTCTGAACCCTCCTGCAGTTAAGGTTCAGGAAACTGGTAACATCGAAAAACAGATTTCAGAAGTTGAAGCAGTTGCGGCTTCACCCGAACCGGAAGAATCTGAAACTGAAGAGCAGGTCATTGACCTTGACGACCTACAATTCTCAGATGACGTTGTTGAATTATTGGATTAGTTAGAGTCCACTTACTACGGCAACTACTCTCATCTTGCCATCTAAATCATCAGAATGTCTTGCCCCAAGAATAACTTGTGCATCTTCGGTTAATCCACGTGTAAAAGCATCAGCGACTTGCTCCATTTGATGAATTGACATTTGCCTTCCACCCTCAAGTTGTAGAAGGCACCCACTAGCACCAATCACCTCCAAACCAGCCAGTGGTGCTGCGAGGGCCTTGAGGAAAATTCCCTCCGGGTCATTCGCCTCGCCTTCAGCAACTACCATGGTTGCGCCACCCTTTCTTTGTACTACGGAACGCAGGTCCATCAAATCAAGATTGATTATCCCCACTTGTCCAAGTGTCAAGACCAGTCCTTGAACCAACTCTTCTACCCATGATGGACGGGTTCTCCAATCCACACCCCGACTGCGCGCCTGCCAAGCCAAACGGTCTAAGGAAAGTTGAGCACAAACATCAGATGAATCCTGTAATCGATTGAATGCTGGATGGGCAATTTCACACCTGGCTAAATGTTCTTCAAATGGCATCGCTGCTATCGTAATCACTAGAGCACCTTTACGGGATGCTTGAGCCGCCAAAGCAGGTGCAGCCCCCGAACCAACACCGCCTCCAAGTGCGGTTAACAAAATCATTAATTCTACCGGTTCTAGGATTTTATCCATTATTGCAGTCGCTTTCATGAAGTGTGATGAAGCTAATTCAGGAAGAGCGGCACAGCCAGCATCTGAAGAATCTCCGAGCGGCAAACAATGTGCGTGACGCGAATCTTCAAAGGATGAATCATCTGCATCTACAAGAAGCAAATCACATTCATCAGCACAACGAGCATGAGCCCTCTTAGCCCATTCTGAACCTAGGCCGCCAACGCCTGCAATCAGAAGACTACCATCGTGCACAACCTCTCGGTTATACAGGCAAGCGATTGATGTTTCGCTCACAAACTTCTGCTTTCATACCGCTTATTCAGTAAGAAGAATAGCGTTGATAACGCCTTCTCTCATCTCTTGCCCAAGCATTATCTGGTTCAAGCGTGAGTACCTTTTCATAATATTCAACCGCTTTTTCAAACTCTGAAAAATACTTACCATACAGATTACCAAGATTACTCAATACTGGAATACAATCTGCATCATTCTCAAGCATTGCAAGAAGTATATCTTCGGCACCAGTTAAATCATGCATTTCCATCTTCTTTTCAGCCTCATCAAGGAGGTTGATTTGCTCATCTGTAAGATTGTAAATATTAGCCCATCCACCGCTACTCATTCACAGCCCTCAAAGGCGGGATGTAGCCCTAACACTTCATCTCTTCTAAGGAGTGATTCACTTGTTAAAGTGAAGAAATCTATCACTAGTCAAAATGGACTACTGCGACCTGACAAATGAGTATCCATCAGCAAACGATTATTAGACCATTGCAATTCGCGAGAATCAACATTGGTTGAGAGTAGCATGGGCGGTAAAATCAACGACTTCCGCTTACCGTTGATTGTCGTGCTATCTGCTCTCCTTTTAGCCGGTGGAACTATCGCTGAATCTGACGGCATTACTGGTGATAGAGCAGAGGGTGATACCGACGTTGCAATCAGTGGTTGCACATGCCACACAAATAATGAAATTACACCATCTGACACAGTCACTCTAATTGTTGACGGGGTACCTTACGCTTGGGCTGAAGGAACATCATACACCCTAACAATCCAGTTACTCGGTGGCCCGGAAATAGCTGGGGGACACTCCAATACAGGTGGTTTCTCAATGCGAGTCTCCTCAGGGGTTCTTACCCCTGGCGTTGGGTATGAAAGTCTAGTTCAGGATGATGGTTCTGAACAAACAATGACTCACACAGCAGATGGCGCTCAAGTCCCAGATCGCATCTGGGTTGTAACTTGGACTGCTCCAAGCACAGGGAGTGGAGATGTTACAGTTTGGATTGCAGGCAATGCAGTAGATGGGAATTCAGCACCAATGGCGCCAGATGCTTTCAACCGATTATCCTTCAACCTCGTAGAAGGTAACGACAATGGAGGTACTAGAGCAATCTTTGCAGGAGATGGCAACATTCAGGCACCAGCAGCCTCGACTGGAGAAATAGATCTTCACAGCATGGGAGCACCTTTCAGAGCCCACTGGCTAGGACTACTCGGATTTGGTGCAGTTATTGCTGTCCTCTTGTTCTGTGGATTTTTCCTACGCTATGGATTCAGCCACCACTATGTTGGCCGCAGTAACCTTCTCCGACTTAGAATCAAACACCTACGCAGAGGTGACCAACTATGAGTAACCCAGAAAAACTTCAGTCTTGGAGAGATGCTCTCGCCACTTATCTTGATAACAGAGGTGACAACTGATGAAGCAGGATGTTATCACCAAAATGCTTGAGCAAGTTGCCTCTGGTGAAGTCAGTGTAGAAGATGCACGCACCGCGTTAGAGGGAATTGAACTAAGCGAGGAAACATACGAGTCAGCAATTGACCATGGTGTTTTCAACAGGGTTGAGCCAGGAACTGTTGTTCGAGCAGCAGTTACCCCAAGTGGCACCTCAGCCCTAGTAATTCTCACCTCACTTTGGGGATTAGGATGGACCCTCTTCTGGGCAGGAAGTATGACCTACGGACTTTTCAATGGGTGGGACCAACAACAACTCTCATACCATTTCGCGATGACGATGGTCACTCTAATGATAATGGGAATCGTCTATCTCAA
Source organism: Methanobacteriota archaeon (assembly GCA_016845345.1). Classification (GTDB taxonomy): domain Archaea; phylum Thermoplasmatota; class Poseidoniia; order Poseidoniales; family Thalassarchaeaceae; genus MGIIb-Q1. The sequence goes on along the minus strand of JAERSV010000046.1, from coordinate 4,714 downwards.
ATGGGTCTTACCTGACCTCGTCGTTGTCAAGCATAGACGAGGCAAATTCATCGGGCCAAAAGACCCTGAAAGTTGGCAAAAATACGAGGTGTGATGAATGGCAAGAGAATTCAGACTCCGCCCCTCTCCAAATGCTGATGAAGCGACCTCTGAAAGTGGATACAGTCTAGACCGCCGGCGCTTCATGAGATATTCTTTCAATTCTGCCGCCGGTGTTATCACAATGGCTAGCCTTGGGTCGATCGGATTTGCATCCTTACTCATGGGTACCAAAGATGATGGGGGAGGCAATAATTCCATCAGTTACTGGGTACCTAAGGGACAAGAAGCAACTGTTTGGTATGGCTCAAAGCACTTGGACACAATGAAAAAATCAGACTTTGAAGGGCAATCTCAGACCTCCACTACCAAAATGGCCGGGGCACAGGGTGTTTGGGGTGGAATGCCGGTAACCGTGGTTTATGTCCCACACGAAGAAAATAAAAATTCGCCAATATCAAGCGGTCTTCCTCGCTTTCAGTTCAAAGATGGAGTTGACCAAACCGGCGCTATCATCGGGTTTGGGGGAGAAATGGAAGAGGACCCAAAATGGTCAACTCTCAAAATTCACGACAACATTGTCATAATTATGTCGCGTTGCACTCATCTTTGCTGTATTCCAGGGTGGCAACTGGTTGCAAATGATTTCACTGCTGATAACTGGTTACCTGGTGGCTTAGATTCAGGTGGTAACAAATTATTTTGCATCTGTCACTCAAGTAGATTTGACCCAACAACAATTGAAAAGAATACAAACATCAACAAATCAACAGGTGCTGCTTTCAATTACTTTGGAATCAAAAGGACTGGTGGCCCTGCACCTGTTGGAATTCCACTCATCCCTTTCTCCGTGAACAATGATGTTCTAGAAGTGATTGACTTCGAGGCTGAGGGAGTGGTTGAGATACTCGACTGGTATACTTACTGTAATTAGAATGGAGGAAAAGAGATGTTACTGCAATTTTGGTTCCTTTGGTTATTCATCATCATAGTCTCAGTATTAGTGGCTTTGACTTTACGTAAGGAAAATGAAGACATTCCTCGCAAAGAAATTCTCAGGGCCGTTGAATCTGTTGGAAAGATGGGGCTTGCTGAAAAATTATTCCTATGGACCTTCTCTTGGTTAGACACTAGATTCAGAATTCAAGATTACTGGGCTATGAGTCGCGATGCATACCAATCTGTACATCGGCAAATGCCTCTAACCCACGCGGAAAAATACAAACTCCGCATCATTTGGTATTGGTATCCACTATATTGTCTGGGAGGAATTTCATTCCTCGCTTTTATTATTCTCATTATCACAGGTACAGTCCTTGGAATTTACTATGTGCCAGGAGGAGATGGTGACCCAACACCTGCTTACTCAAGTATGCAATTTATCATGACTCAATTGCCATTTGGATACATTATCAGAAGTATACATCATTGGGCGACGCACTTCATGGTTGCCTCGGTGTTCTTACACATGTGCCGTGTTTACTTCACAGGTGCATACCGAAACCCAAGAGAGTTAAACTGGCTCATCGGAGTTGGACTGATGTTGCTGACAATCGTATTTGGTTACTCAGGGTATCTTCTACCGTGGGATGCCCTAGCGTTTGGAGCAGCAACAATTGGTATTGCTATGGCAAACTCAACCCCACTTATCGGTGGTTGGGTTGCAACCCTAATGTTTGGTGGCACATCGCTATCAGGAGCGGCAGTGACTAGGATGTATTTCTTACACGTTTTCATTCTACCAGTTATTGTAACCACTCTGATTATCATACACTTGTTTATTGTCTGGGTACAGGGGATTGCGGAGCCGCATTGAGGAAGTGAATCAAATGGGTATGTTAGACAATTTTGGCCGCATCGCAGATGTGTACATGCGAGAGAAAAACAAGTTACAAGATGATGAGGAAGAACGACGGCGTACATTTGTCGGCCACCCTCTTTGGCCTCATGAAGTACTCAGAGACAGTATTATTCTAGCATCAATCATGGCTGTCCTAACATTTTACGCATGGCTTATCCCACCACCACTTCACAGTGCTGCAGACCCTTTCGCACAGGCTGGATTCGTGTTCCCAGATTGGTATGTTCTATTTTCTTATGGATATCTACGCTGGGGTGAATACCTCCCACAATTCGATATCCCTCTACCCGACATTATTGGAAATTTCTTTGGCACACCTGTCATTTCTTGGAACGCAGGCTGGTGGGGAGCATTCCTAACTGGATTCCCAGTTGGTATCTTGGCTCTACCACCCTTCCTTGGCGGCCGTGCTAAACGTGGAGTAGAAGATCCTTGGTTCGCTACGGCAGGAGTGATTTACTTAGCACACGTTTGGTTCATCAGTGTCTACTCAATCAATATCTTCCTTCAATTATACGGGAATAATCGTTCAGATTACTGTAAACTTAACTCTCACGCGGGCTTGAGTTGTGGGGTTCGAGAACCTTGGATTGCTGATGTATTCAATGCAGTACCTTGGATATTAACAGGGATTTTGATATGGATAATGTTGTTCTTTATTGCTAAAGCATATCTCATTAAAGCTGCAGGCTCAAGAGTAAGCCCGAAAACTGGACGCAAAGTGGCACTTGGGGCATTGGTGATTGCTGTATTGCTATCTGTTGTTTCTTGGCCGATGTACAACGGTGGATTTTGGGATGTGGGCGGATTTGGTGCCATGGATGATGTAGATGAATTAGCCACCCTTAGAAACCAACCAGAAGACTCCTTGGTGGCAATACATGAAGGGCACGAATGGAGTAGTATGGAGGCAAATTGCCTAACATATGGGGCAAGTTCAGGAAGTGCACTTTGGCAAGACTCCAAATTCACAGAAGATGGTGTTGAACGATCAGAATATTGTCTGTTACCGGCCGAAAATTGGCTGAATTGGGGTATATATCAGCCAGTCCAAGATAATATAATTGATTTTGCAGACGAAAATAATCACAAACAAACTCTGACAACTGATGGTGCTGTAACAGGTGGTGTAAACGGATTCACTGAAGTATACAATTACGCAGGTGATAGTTCACTCTCAAACAGTTACTCTCTGAATGTTGAGGACCTAGGTGTTGATGAATTAACCATGGATTTATCTTGTACTTATAGAGCCTCAGAAAGAAAAGCAGGTGACCACACTATCAGCGTTGATGTATCCGATGCAAGTGGTACGAGTATTGCTGGATTTAGTGGCGACTTAGAAGAAGGTGCCACTTGCACAACGAAGTCATTTGAGGTTGCACCCGGCAGATATACAGTCACTATGACAGTTGATTCAACCTTTGATAGCGGCAATGCAACTGTAGTAGTTGATGCTACCTCTGATGTATCGGTATTCCAACCACTGTTGCTAAACCCCGACACAGGAATGGCTCTTGACCGAACCAATGGCACTGAATTAGCACTGGCCGGACTTAGTGCAAATGACCTCTCATCACTATTGATAGAGAATCCTACCTACCACCAAAATCCAAAGAGTTTGGATGCTAAACTTACCTATTCTCTGTTTATACCACCACTTGCTCTTGGAGCGATGATTTATGTCTTGATGCGTAGCATGGCTCGGGGATATGAGTATGAAATGAACAAGTGTTACGGTTGTGACCTTTGTGATGATGCCTGCCCAGTTAGACTATTCACTGGTGGAGATAAATTGAACATTATTTACAACACTTGGAATAATGAGGACGATGGAGTCCCAATGTATTCCTGTTTAACTTGTACCGCTTGTACTAATGCCTGCCCTCAACTTGTTGACTACGACTCATATGTTGATATTCGCAGGAATTTGGTGGTCGGTGGACCACCAGCCGCTAACATCCCACACACTGTCTTGCAGGCTGTCTTGGCGGCTGAAGCAGAAGAGGATGCAGATGATGACTTCATCCCAACCGATGAATATCCAATCAACTCAAATGTTGCTTACTACCCAGGTTGTGTAGATTACCTCGACCAAGACCTAGTGTTCAGCCACCTTAACAAGGGTGAGATGAATCTTGGAGAAACCACAACCGCTGCGTTCACCCTCTTCGATGAGATGGGTGTAGACGTCTCCTACCTTGGAAGAGATTTCATGAAATGTTGTGGCCACGACCAAAAATGGCAAGGCATGGATGATGTCGCTGAAAAATTAAAGACTTTCAACAAGCAGAAATTGGAAGAAAGCGGTATTGACACACTTGTAAGCAGTTGTGCTGAATGTTTCAGAACCTTTGCGATGGACTATGAACTTGAAGGAATCAAAGTGATGCACACCACTGAATATCTCAAAGAGGCTGGCTTTGATGTTGAATTGACTTCAAGCTGTCCTAAGACAGTAACTTTCCACGACCCATGCCGTCTTGGACGACAGATGGACATCTATGATGAGCCACGTGAACTCATAGAAGGTGTTGAGGGAGTGGAATTAGTTGAAATGGAGCATCACCATGATGATGCTCTTTGCTGTGGCGTCTCAAGTATGATGTCTTGTAATGAAGATAGTCGAACCCTCCGTGTTAATCGATTTGAAGAAGTGATTGAAACAGGGGCTGAGATGATGATTACATCCTGCCCCAAGTGTGTAGCACACTTTGAGTGCCTCAAATTTGAGGGTGACCCAAGTTACAACTTTGAAATCTTAGATGTAGTTTCATTCCTTGCTCGTCAAGTGGATGAGAAGAATGCACTAGG
>JAERSV010000045.1 GCA_016845345.1 Methanobacteriota archaeon | reverse complement strand
TACCCTATGTTTCAGAAATGAGGCCATTGTTTGGAATAACAACGGCTGACGAGGGGCACTCATTGCGAAAACCACAATTTTTACAATTTTTCTTTGAACCATTCGCTGCTAGTGTATCCAAATCCACGTTTTCTTGATTTGTCATGTGAATGAACTGTAACTCTTTGATGTCATGTGCTAACATCACTTGGCTAGCATCTTTCCAAACAGTGCTGCCGCGCTTTTTCCATCCAAGCCATCGGTGGTTGACCCAACCAATTCGATGGATTACAAATTTGTCCGGTGAATTTGGCAGACTTGGTTCTTCCACTGCCCACTTCAACATCACACCCAATTCTAATTGTTGAATTTCAGAAGGGACACGCCGCCACATTTGCGATGATAGGCGCACCAAGTGCCAAATATCTCCAATTCTTGCAATCATATCCGGCACTGTATAAACTCTAGAATTACCTACCCAGTGTGCTTCTAAGCGATTGAGAGGCATCCATTCTTCCACATGATTCCTGCTAAGTTGGGAAAGGAGAGGCGCTCTATCTAGTGCTGAAATACGAGGGAATCCCTCTTCAATCATTTTTTTTACAAGGCCATCATCAATTTCTCCGCCACTGTCTTTCAAATTATTTCGAAGCCTTGCTGTCATCTCGTTTTTCGCATTCGCTTCCGGCCATTCTTCGCCACGGTACTGCATAGAAATCCAATCTTTGACGCCATCACTTACTGCTCGCAACATCAAGTCATTTCGATTTCTCTTGTTTCCAAGTTGCCACGCGTTGGCAACCTTTGGGATTCTAGAGCGTGGCCCACCTGGCCAACCCCCTTTTCCTACCACATTAAAGTGGACATACCTTCGGGGGCATTCATTCAGCATTCGTACTCTACTAGGGCTCCAAACAATTGATTTTTTCAACATTAACCGCTAGCCTAAATTTCAGGGTTCTTGATAATATCTCTTCAAATCACTTCATTTGCAGGTTATCTATTTCCCTGCGCTCGCGTAGGCGAGAGGTTTAGCATGAGTTAGCGAAAGCGTGAGTTTTAGCATGAGTTAGCGTAGGAGTGAGATTAGCATTCGCTCAAGGAGGCGAGAGGTTTAGCATGGACGCGCGTAGGCGTAAGGAATTACCTTAGATTTTCAAAAAAACTCTCAAGTGAGAAGTGTATTTCCAATCGGCCCTATTAACAACCAAACGAACCACCAGACAGCCATACCAATTAGCAAACAACCCCACAAACGAGGACTTTCTTCGTGCCCGAGTAACCCAAGTAGTCTTGAAAACGGACCACCCATCGAGGCTACAGCCCGAAGAATAAGCACGACAAATCCCGCGATTAAGCAATGGAACACCAACATTACAGGAGAAATAACCAAGCCAGTGAGAGAAGCACTAGCAACTGACCCAATACCTTGAGGAATCATCAGTGGATATGCTAGCCATGATAGCCAAGCAAGCCAGTGTCCTAGCAAAACATCTCTCGTAAAGTCTGGACCTAATCTCCATTCTCGGTAAGACTCAGGCATTCTTTTATGCACTTCAGAGGCAATGAAATTTACTTCGTGTACTTCGCTGTGAATCGCTAGACTAAGGCCTTGCCAAGCAAGCCATACCACTAATACAAGTTCAATAAATGGCCAGATTCCACCAGCAACAACTGAGAGCACTGCAACCGGCAGGCTCCAAATTGCAAATCCAATACTTGCCGCCAACACGGTGCCACCAACTCCAGCGAAAGGAGGAAGAGGGGTATCTGGTACATCCATTCGCTTTCTTGGGAATGCAAGAATGAGAAGTGGTAATGCAATAAGTGTCGGAATCAGTAGATAGAAAATATTGAGCATTGATTGGTCTGAGCCTTTCATGCTCTTTTCAACTGATTCAACAATTCGTTGGTCTGACATAGATCCTGAGGATGAAGTTGAGATGAATCCTGCTGAATCAACAATGACGACACCATCTGCAATCCCAGATGGTAATTGATTTGCAACCTCTCCTTTTGATTCATCAATTAATAGCGGCCAACTACTATTGAGTAAACTAGCGTAATAGTCGAGGTCAGTCGGTTGCACGCCTTCACCGGTTGCAATCTGTGCGAAAGCAACTGAATCTCCAAGTCGTTCACTAGCATTGTCAAAATCTCTTTTTTGTTGTTCAGCATTAGGTGACCCAGAGGTGAATACGCCCAGCACAACGGCATCATGCCCAGACAAAAGGTCGTTTAGGGAAACCGCATCTTTACCAGTATATGGGTGTTGTAGGAGTGAAAAGGTTGGTGCAGAAGAATCATCTCTTGTCGCCCCGAACTCTAGTGAGGGTAAAGTAGCGGCTGGAGCCATTGAAGAAAGTGCCAATACTAGCAATAGAACTAGTGTAGGCCATGGCATTAATCCACTCTTTAAACGAAGCCCAAGGTATCCAATCAACGTTGATATTGATACTAGCCAAAACCAACCGGCTCCTGCAATTGCATTGTCTTGAGATACCACCTCAAACCTGTAAACTGCAACTATGTGGTCTGAATTTTCCGAATCACAATCTTCATTATAATCGCCTGCCTTTAAAATAAAACAAGAGTCAACCATGTATTTCCCTGGTTGTAAAGTAGCGTTTGATATCCAAACCAATGCCGTCCGATTCGCTTCTACCAATCTGCTGCCATGAGGTATCTCAAAATGTTCAACATGGCTATCTTCAGCAGGTTTAGTTGAGAGATGTCGGGCTTCTTCCCATCCACCTAGTGGGCCAACGATATCGATGAATTGCCAACTGTAATCATCACCTCCCCATGGGCTAATCGGTGTAAACTCAATTCGCACCAAGCCATTTGCATCAGCGGATACATCCAACTCGGGTTGCAACATTTCACCACGAAGTACAGCCCTAGTTGCAGATTGGTAAGCATCCCAGTACACTCTTCCTTGGGCAGATGAGCAACTATGACTGACTTGAATCGTTAGTGTAACAACATCTCCCTCTCCAAGTGTGACATTGTTGTAAGTGCTATTGACATGAAATTCAGTAGCCTGTTCCCAGCCGTCTTGCATTACTTGGGAATCAGTCTGTTCGCCGTCAATTACAGTGGTTGTCCCAACATCTAACCAAACCGTGAATGAGGTTGCTCCTGCACCAGGCACAACTGATTCAAGAAGACAGGACGGGGTATCAGAGACCAAGGATGAGTAAACAAAAACATCCGCTTCACCAGAAAGTACAACAGTTTCCACTGCCGGTTCTGACTCCACTTCAATAACTGTCGTAGTGCCGAGGTTGAAGGTTCGGAAAAGTGGTTCTCCAGTGAAATAGGGGAACTCTCGATTCAAATCAACAGGGGTATCTTGGCCATCAGTTCCGTTGACAAAAAGCCTGTGTGTTTCTGGCATTGTCCAATTTAGCCCGGGCCCAGTTGGAATATCTTGATTGGACTCTTGTGCACTTGCTGGGGCGGGTGATATCGCCGATAGTGTGACTGCAATCAGTGCAAGCACAACCAATACACTGCTGAAGCGGCTTGCAGGTTGAACTGCTGTCATCAGTGTGGCGTGGTATGCTCCCACTCTTAACCTGCCCGCACCCTATGGGTGCGCTTTTCTGTCAAGATGATATTAGCAATTAAAATTCAAGCCGGCCATCCGAGAGTGGTGAACCACTGCCAAGCAAGGAGTGAGCCACAAGCTATCGAGAGAGCGTTCACTTGTCCCTTGCCAATTAAACCACGATTTTCTAAAGTTGCGCCTAACACACTATCGATTTGACATCCAAGCCAACCGACTAGAGTTATGAGGGCAATGAAAGGTGTTGCACCGATTGTACTTCCTCCCTGTAGAACCCACCCTAAGGACCAAGTCAGAAATGCGATAATTAGAGCGCCGAGAAATGCCGCTAACTGGCCATTCGGACTCCAGCCACCATTGAGGCCAGGTTCGCATCTTTTCATTGTTGTAATCATTCGGACTCGTGGGTCCACACATCCAAATTCACTAGCAAATGTATCTGCTGCTGCAACCGCAATAGCTGAACCGAAAATAGGCAGCATTGCATCCCATGATTGGTTGTAGAAAGCAATGATTGCAATAACTCCTGGGACTCCACCGTTAGCAACAACGTTGGACCATTCTCGGTGTCCATCCTCTGATTCGGCAAATCCCTTTGCCATTTTTTCTTCCCATTGCCATTTTGTTGCCGCTGAACCAGCAGATAGGAATCCAAGGAGGATGACTAACCATGTCCAGTGCCCCAAAACACCAACTATTGTTCCGAGGATGATTGCAGTTGCGATACCCGGGCCATCCAAGATATTACGCATCTTTGATACAACGGTAAGTAAAACAATTAGTGAAATTGAAATGATTAAGTTGGTGTTTTCAAGGCCTCCAACAATCTCTGAGATGTCGGTGGCAGCGATTTCAACGCCACCAAGTAAGTATTCAAT
>JAERSV010000044.1 GCA_016845345.1 Methanobacteriota archaeon | reverse complement strand
TCATTGAGCCGCTGATTTCAACTTGGGATAGTCACCACCTAAGAGTAAGTGTCAGAGTCAGAAAATCACTAGATTCTGCCAGTATAGTTGAACAAAATTTAGGTTGGAGAATTGCTAATCCAAGCGATATAGAAGCCGGTGAAAACGCTGGACATGGTCACATTTTGGTACCACTTGACACTATTGTTGATAAAACTGACAAGAGAATTTCCGGACCACTTTGGATTGGACAAATTGGAGATGCTGGTGTGATGGCTTCAATGACTGAGGAACGGGCTCTTGAGTTGTGTGGACCTACTGAAGAAACGTGTGATGATATGGCTGAGTTACGCCTGCGTAGACGAGCTATTGCTCGCTCTGTACGCCATTTAGCAGAGGAATCTACAGTAATTCATTCTGGAAACCTTGTGGTGGTGGATTCATTGGCAAGTCGGCTACAACTACCCGCGCCTCCGTCCCCAACTAAGTTGGCAGAAGCATTGGTTGCAATGGGTCATTGTGCAGCAGTTGCTGCTTATGGGAAGCCGGCTATTCGTACCGATGCACCATGGGATTCTATCCTAAGTGCACTAAAGTTGGTGTGATCAGCCGCCGATGTGAGACATCTCAACTGGTAAGCGGATTCGGCCTTCGATTTCTGGCTCACTACGTAATTCAGAATATCTATCACTACGCTTCGACCAAACTGAACTGACTAGTTCTTGAATCTCACTAGAAGTGGCTTTAGCACGCAAATATGGTTTGAGATTAAACCCATTTTCAGCGAATAGGCAATTGTAAAATTTCCCTTCTGATGAAATGCGACCACGACTACAATCGCCGCAAAAGGGTTCAGAAATTGATGTGATAAATCCTATTTTATCGCCCTCAGTAGTCTGCCATAACTTAGCAACATGGCTTGCATCTTGTGGTGGAATTACCATTAAATCTATTTTTTCAAGCAAAATATCCCGAATTTCTTTGGCTGAAATTACCTCTTCAAGCCGCCAGGAATTAGATGAACCTACATCCATGTATTCGATAAATCGTACTATCACACCAGTACCACGGAAATAATTCACTAGGTCTTGAATTGCATGCTCATTGACTCCACGCCGTACTACAGCGTTCACTTTGACTGGTGTTAGCCCAGCAGCGATGGCAGCATCAATTCCTGCCAAGACTACGCTTACATCCACATCACTATCCGTCATTTTTTGGAATGTTTCGTTGTCCAAAGCATCCAAACTAACTGTAACACGATCTAAACCAGCATCAGCGAGTGCTTCTGCCTGACTTTCTAATAACACGCCATTTGTTGTAACAGCGACTTCAACATCGTGCGCCGAAATTTTTTCAACTAACTTCACAAAATCACGACGAAGTAAAGGCTCACCACCTGTCAAACGAACTTTCTCTATACCCAATGGAATTAGGGAAGACACTAGATGTTCTAACTCCTCAAACGAGAGAATCTCCTCGCGCGAAAGGTATGGGTAATCTTCGTTGAACACTTCGCGAGGCATGCAATACGAACAGCGAAAATTGCAACGGTCGGTTACAGAAATACGCAAGTCTCGCAAAGGTCGGGCAAGAGCGTCCCTTACCATGAAACTCTGTTGTAGGTTAACCACTGAAAAGGTTGTCACGGTTGTTTATTGTGTTTGGTATACAAAGGTAAACGTCGGCATAAGTTCGGGGTGCCCCCTTAATTTGTATATATGTAATGCAAGCAAACAGATATGATATGGGACAAAAACCCATCTTAAACGGAATGTACGGCAGAAAGGGCTTGCGCGCCTTGTTGATTGCATTGACTATGCTGGTGGTTGTTACCGCCGGTGCAGCTACTGCTGAATCAGCACACGATGCACAAACCCTGGAGAATGAATTAATGACTTTGGAGGCTGCTCAAGAGATTGAGACTGACTACCTGTTAAGTGACCCATTGTTAATAGATGGAGATGTTGATGATAACCTCTCCACTGACGACTTTGATCACATCGATAATGGTGGTACTGTCGTGGTCTATGTTTGGACCAATGGTGAACGCGCAATTGTAGTTGTAGTCATCTTCCAAGATGATGGTAGCTACGAAGTTGCACACATAGCACGCATGAGTGTTGAAGACGCAAGAGAAAGACTTGCGAACTTTGATGGAAGAATCATTGTCCGTCACTTCGGTAACTCAGATGCTGAACCTATCTGCGCACATGGCTACTTGGCTGCACGCTGGTCGATCAACCAGGATGCTGATGCAACTGATGCTATTGGCCAGTTCAACGGTGTATGGATGACTGATGAAAGCGTAGTTGGTGGAAACATCACAGGCCAATTTGCTAACGGTTTGTTCCGTGGTATGGCTACCAACCTTGATGGCGAAGTGATCGGAACCCTCCAAGGTGGATACGGAAACGGACTCTACCGAGGTGTATGGGAGCTATCTGATGGCTCTGCTAGCGGTGTTCTTGCTGGAAAGTACAGAGCAACTGATGCTGGCCAGGGTGTCATGAAAGGTAAGTGGAAGCAAAACTGCGACGATGGCGGTGTTGAACCAACACCTGTTGACCCAACACCAATCAGGTGCAAGAAAATGGTTACAGATGCTGCAAACTCTGACGAATCTACTGATGTAGTTATGTCTCGCTGCAAAGTTAAGCCAATGCCTATCGATGTTGATGTCAAGCCAATGAAGAAACCTCTAAAGATTGAACCAACGGATATCAAAGAGGATGACTCAAGTGTTGACTCAGTGAAGAAAAGCGCTCAGGACTTGCTAGAGACCGAACTTGTCGAAACCGATGGTGGACTAACCATTGATGTCGGCGATGCTGCTGCTGGTGGAGCAATCTCATCATTACCAATGATTGGGCTTGGCCTACTACGCCGCCGATTCCTACTGATTTGAGTAGGATGATTGCCAATCTGCACTAAGCGCAGATTAAAACGATGCGGCGGGGGACCCTGTACTCAGGAGGGTCCCCCGTTGCTCACATTTTCTGAACTGGCTAGAGATAAACTCGCTGAATTTGCGGCCAACTCTGATGAAGAAAATCTAGCCCTTAAAATCTCCATTACTGGAAGAAGCGGTGATGGATTTCAATATGACTTACAACTAATTCCACCTAAAGAACAAGAAGATTCTGACCAGGTTTTCGAAGTTGATGACTGGACTGTAATTATTTCAGAAAGTAGCGTCCCCTACATGGAAGGCGTGATTCTTGAATTCAAAGAAACTCTAATGGGTGGAGGATTTCATTTTGAAAACCCGAATCCTCTCTGGATTGACGATGTTGCTCAACGTGTTCAGGTAGTTATTGACGAGAAGGTCAATCCGGCAATAGCATCTCATGGTGGAAAAATATCTCTCGTAGATGTCTCGGATGGTGTGGTTGTTGTTTCATTTGGGGGTGGTTGTCAAGGATGTTCTGCCGTTGACGTGACACTCAAACACGGAGTTGAGAAGATGATTTGTGAAACAATCCCTGAAATCACATCTATTAGTGATGTAACTGACCATGCTGCTGGAACAAATCCTTTCTATTAGGTTAGACTCAATTTATCATCGGGTCTGCGTCATCGTTAACCTCAAACTCTGCATCAGGGGCAGGTAACAGATTCTTTGACAATTCAAACATTTGGCGTACATTGTCCTCAATTCTGCGGGCATCTGCCATCAAATCATCGAGCGGGATTTCAACATCTATCAAATCACTGAGAGCCTCTGTAGCGATTGCTGCAGCCCGCGCGTCGGGATACATTGGATTACATTCGGCTAACAAAGCCGTAACATCAAATCCGCGCCTATCACCTTCTGCAAGCAACCAACCAGATATCCCTGCAACTATGCCTTGCTTCACCGGTTCAACGCTGGCATTACGCAATCCCACTCGTCCGGATTCAGTAGAAGCGACTCCAAATAATTCACCTTCTTCTTTGTCGCCTAATTCTCCTGTAACTATTCCATCAATAACAATCAGGCGGTCAAAACCGCCTTCAGTAAACCACTCAAGAACGGTCTCAGCAAACTTCACATCGGTATGACCTGGGAACTGTAAATCCGAGGTAAAAACACCAACACCACTACCTTGGTAAACCCTTACAGGGTGCTGTGGAACCTCATTTTGAATCAAGGCAACGGGTGGGAAATCACGATCAATAACTGTGCCTAGTTGTTGCAATCCTAATGCCTTGACTACGTGACTTGTAGCAATGCTTCCCACCATCCCTACATTTGAGAATCCACAAATTGCTACACCTCCAGTTGAGCCTGGGTCGGCGTCTTTATGCAAAACTAAGGGGAACCCATGATTGTCGTTTTCGCCACTCATGTCGTCTAACCCCTCCAGTACTCTCTCAAAAACCTAAGTGATCATTCAATGAACTCAGACCACTCCTCTTCGTCAGGATAACGGTACCACCAGACATTGATTTCGTCCTTCCACCACTCAACTCCATCTTCATCGACTTTGTAATCTTCTGATTGGGTGTAGTCATCTTCTTCATAATCATCGTAATACTCTTCGTATTGCTCTTCTGATTCACTGCTTTCATCTGATGGTATTTGAACTGGTTTTGGTTTTTCTCTGCGAGTTGAGGGGCGTCTGCCTGCTTTACTACCAGTGTAAGGTAAGCCACTTTCATCCATCGCCCACTCTTGTGGCTTTTCTCTCATTTTTGCTGGGGCGTGTAATACCTTAGGTTTACTTCGCTTCTTTGATGGTGGTTCATCATCGTCGTCATCAGCATAACCGCCATACTCATCATATTCATCAAACAAATCATCTTCTTCATCTTCACTTGTGAGTTTACGAAGTACAACAAATCCACCCAACATGATAGCAAGGATTACCGCAATTATTCCGCCAATCATTCCAAGAGACATTCCTGAACTACTTGGATTATTGTCGTTCTGATTATTTTGTGTTCCTCCGTTGCCATCGACTATCACCTGTTCTGCTAACACTGAAACAGTGAGTAATTCAGTAAGCGAACTCTCATCATAACCAGCAGCGTTGACTGTAATTTCAATATCAATGGAATAGTTATCAGCAGTCATCCCAAGTGGAGCACTCAACGTAATTTCAAAATCTCTACTTGAATTTGAAAAAATTGTCTCTGATGTCGGAATAACACTAATTTCTAGCCCTGAAAGGCTTGTAATCAATACATCAACATGAACTAAATTGGAGTTGGGATTTTCAATTGTGCAGACATTGGTAACACTAGAGGCATTCACAGTAATCTCCCATGCATTATCTTCACAAGACCAAATTAAAGGTTCTAACTCAGTTTGTTCCTCTGTTTCATTATCATCTGGTACCTCGGGTTCAGGGGGTGGTAATAGTGTGGCCCTCACATCTCCATTAGCAAGCACCAACCAGCTATGCTGTGCGAGCAAGTTAACATCTAATTCACCACCAATTGGATAACTGATTTGAACATCAGCCAATCCATTGTTATTGATTGGAACAGTATCTGAATTACCAACTGCTTGATTAGATTCATTTCCTATATGGTATTCAATCGCAATTCCAGTCAGTAGCGATTGCTCGATGGCGTAATCTGCTATTAGGCTAACACTGACTGTTCCTTGGCCTTCACTATCTAATTGCAAAGTTGAGGGGTTCAACGATAGGGTTGCAGATGTTTTGGCCGTGAAAGTTTCACTTGCAGATGAGCCTGTTAGTTGTTGAGAATCAACCCCCCATACGCCACCACCGAATGTGATTTCAACTGCTATGTCACCACGAAGTGCAGTATATTGTGATTCAAAGTCAAGCCAATCATCCCACTGATGACTGAAATTACCATTTGCATCGGTTACTCCTTCAATTGTGATTGTTGAAAATTGAACAATTGGGGTGAGTTCAATTGAGTAATCCGCTAAAGCAATAGCCTCGCCCATACTGGTAATTTGCCCTGAAATCGCAAGCGGGTTTCCGGCAGTCGCCTCAACTGGGTTAACAAGCCCATCAGTCTCAACTAGAAGAGAGACTGCTGAAGTTCGCACTGAATTATTCTGTGAATACGCTGGTGCCGAACTTGTGACTGTCCAATTCACATTACCTGCTAAATCACATACGACCACTCCAAAGTAGTGATTGACACCATCAGCAGTGGTGTTGAAAATATATGATGTCGCATTATCATAAACTGTGAAATTAGCAATTTCATTTTGTCCATTAATGGTAGAGAATGGTGACGTGTCCTCGTACAATGCATACCAACCGACATCACTCGAATTACTGATTGGCCAATCGACAATAATCGCGCCCCCTTCATCGCCACCAACATCAGTAGCGTTCACAAAAGCAACCGCTTCAGGGGGCGTCAAATCAGCAGATTGGGCTGGTGGCACAACCACATTCTCAACATTAGAATAATTTGAATAAACACCGTTTTGGTACACTGTCCTAACAACGTAATCCCAGGATTTATCTGAAACACTTGCATTATCAAAAGTCATATTTTGTGGAATCCCACTCTCGTGTGGAATATTGAGGTTAGGTGTTGTACCGCTCTCCCATCTAAATAATTGATATGAGAGGAAATCCATTTCATTAATCGCTGAGTCATCCCAGAATAAAACTACAATGTGTTCACTTTCTGCACTATCCCAAAACACAACTTGATTTTGGATAATCGGGGCATCACGGAATACCTGATTCGCCATTCCCCCAACCCATTCAATTACGACATTCTCAAGGGTAAGGCCGCCAGAAGAAGTTGAATCAATCGGCAATGTGACATTGAATGTACCAGTGCCTGGGACCATCATTGAATTGAGCAAATTTGACAAATTGCCGCTACTCGGATTGATATCAACTGTGAAGGTTACATCGTAAGTGATGTTCATTTGGCTGAGACTAACTACACCATCCCCAATCGAAACACCCATCGGCCTGATGGTCGTTATTGGAGTGCCATACAAATCAACTTGATAGGGCATTAGAGAAAATGTTTGAGACAATGAATATGAAATATTACCCGTGTCAGTCCAGTTTAGTTTGTTCACCCCACTTTGACCATCCCCAGCATATCCGATGAGATCGCCTTCGGCAAAATTATCCATATCAAAGTCTAAAGAAACGCTATGCCAACCTGCGATGAAAAGCCCTTGAGTTGACTCTCCCGCAGCAACCAAATGTTCTGAAAGCCCATCCCCATCCATATCGGCAAGTAACACGTGTTTAGGTGCTGTATGAGGAAAAATAGTCTGCGGATTAGTCGTATTTACAGTCCCGTTGACCCCAAATGGAATAATCTGCAGATAACCAGTTGGGGTAGCATCATTTCCGTCGGGGTTTCCTACTAATGGTTGGAGAATGTCAGTGCTTCCACTACCACTCCAGTCACCAATTGAATAGTTATTCAACTGAATTGAACTTGTCTCATTAGTCGACCATCCCGAGCCATTGAAAGTGGCTGTACAGACCCCCATGTCGGTATTACCCAGCACGTCAAGAAGCCCATCACCATTCCAATCAAGTGTTCTCATACCACTTTTGACACAATCAAAGGATGAACCTGGAGCCCCAACAACCCAATTTCCTTGTGACACATTCCACATGGTTACATGGCCATCCATAGAATCTGCAACCACCACGGTATCATTTCCTGAGCCCCAGAATTTGCCCACTGCTAACGCTCCAAGAGTTGCTTGCATTCCGGTTCCATTTGCTGAAACAGTTGAAACTGCTCCTACACCAAAAGACCCGTTTTGAGTATTGAATACAAATTCTCTCAAATTGCCATCAGAATGAATTGAAATGAGTTCATAATCACCATCTCCATCCATATCACCGCTATCAATACCACTGGCACCCATACCTAGTGATTGATTGGTGTTGGCTCCCCAACCACCAGTTGGTTGAGTGAAAAGCATGCAAGCGGTATCATTTGTGATATCAAATGATGCAACATCATCCAAACCATCGTCGTTGAAATCTGCTACTACTAATTCTCCAGCACCATCGCAAATTGATGACCAAGTTATCGCTGAAAATCCATTCGCAGACGACCAATCAAATGTGCCAACTGCCGGACTTACCGTGCCATTCGCCCAAGTGTGGGAACGTTGAAGGAATACTGGTTCAGGAAGCCCATCACCATCTGTATCGCCAACTGTGAGAGAATCTATCACACCAGTTGCCGCGAATCCACCTCCATAATCGGGTGCAAATTCTGCATACATCTCGGCATACTGAATCTGTCCCTGTGTTGGAAGAAGGATGTCTCCAATTATATTTCCACTAGAGTTAATGCTTCCACTAGTGCTTGACAATCCATTGGAAAACTCTGTCTGAGCCCCAAGATTTCCATAGCCTTGTGTATCCCATGCCCATTCGTATTGTGAATCATTTCCAATATCCAAAGTTACGTCACCTGGACTTGGGAAGGAATGGCTGTAACTGATTTCAAAAATTGCGTTGTTTATTGTCGAATTACGCTCTAAAGCCAAAACAGAATCGTTATTCGTTGTCCCGCTGTTAAGCATTAATGACATGGTATTGTTTCCATCAGCGAAGGTAGTGATGACGCCCCCGCCTGCGCCAGCAGCAGTGAATCCTGCAATCGGAGAGAAAACCGATAAAAACATCAAAGAGATGACGAAAAATGGGGAAATATTCGATTTCTCAATTGACATAGAACACCCTCCTGCATACTTCCGACTTTCTTCCACTATCAAGTCATTTTCCCCTTCCTCATAGAGGAAGGTGAAATTATACAATAAATGAATCATATCTACTGGAAAAACTATTCATTCTCATTCGTTTTTAGATTGAGGCCATTTTTTGTTGAGTGCTTTTGACAATGAATCGTCCATGCGAGCATTCCACCAATCCGCCCGCCTCCATATCGCGTAGCGACCTCGGATTCCTCGCATGTCAGCACCCTCTAATTTCGCGTCTTGCATATTCGAAAGTGAAAGTTTGGCTTTCAGAAACTTTGCTCTGCGCAAATCAGCACCATCTAAAGCGGCTTTCATCAAATTGGCCCCAACGAAGGATGCCTTTCTCAAATCTGCACCAGAGAAATTTGCCCCTTCAAGATTAGCACCATCAAAAATTGCACGACGCAGATTTGCACCCGCAAAATCTGCATCAACTAATTCCGCTCCGATAAAGGATTGGAAAGAGAAGTCCTTTTGGACTTCATCACTCACGTATGTCACTCCCTTGAACGGTTATCAAGGTGAGAGCGGCCTTCGGTTGTAAGGACTGCATAACGGTTCTTTCGATTTTCGTCACTGCCTGGATATTCTATGAAACGGCGCTCTCTGAGGCGGTTGAGATAGAGGCTCAGGTTACCCGGTGGTTCCATCCCTGCATCAATGAAGAGATCCTCCAAAACCCTTGGCGGTGAATCATGTACGCCTTCGACTTCACGAAGATACTGAATTGCCGCCAAAACTTGGTCGGGTTTGCGTGTAAGATTGTTGTTATTACACAAAGTCTGGAAGGCTGCACCACGCTCAGGCAATCCTGATTCTTCGGCTGCTCTGCGAGCTGCAGCAATTGCAATTTCACGAGCAGAGCGAATTGAGGAAAGAGCATTTGACCAACTTTCTTCTTGAATCCTTTTTTGCATTATTGAATCGATATCTTTTGCACTCCCTGTCAAATCAATATCAACATCGCCTACTTTAATCATAATACGATTCTGTACTTCAACTGCTATATCTTCATCAGACATGGAAACCCGCTTTGCAAACGAGAGGGGAGGTTATTTTAATCGTTCCGTCTATATCTATTGACAACGCCGATGAAAAATAAAATGATGGTGCTGAATTGAAGTTGGCGATTTAATTCTAAATATTTAGATAAAAACAATAAATAATTGGAAAAATATCAAATTTAACTGCAATTATAGAGATTGAATGGGACTCTACTCATTTCAAAGCAGCCCGCCCAGAGGCTAGCAGTAAGGGAATGAACGGGAGGGCTAAACAGAATAAGCCACAGCCAATGAAGAATGCTGACACGAATTTCATGCTGAGACTGAGTAAAGGGTCAGGGGATTCTACTCCCCCAAGAATAGCCATTCCAACTACTGCATCAACTAACATCAATCCGGCGCCTCCGGCGCCGACCCAAACTCCTTGCCGCCTGCCCATAATCATCAATGCGCCACCAACGAGTAAAACAATAGCAGCCAGAGATTCAATTATTCCTAAAGTTGTGAAGTAGTTTTTGTTCTGTAATTCATCAAAATAATTTGTCACATCAGAGACAGTCAAATTTGCTCCTTGAATATTCAAACTGTCTGCTATCGCTTCGGCTTCTTCCGGAGGCATTGCCTCATTAGTTAAGTTGGCATACGCCGAAACACCCATCAACAAAGAACCAAGAATCAAACAAACTCCAATAGTAATTGGAATCGCCTTGTTAGGCTTGATTTGTACCTCCGGCATTATCGGCTCGTCGCTGAGGACATCATCTGGCAGGTCACTCTCCATATTATCCGGAAAGAGGTTGCGAACTTCAATCCTCGCCGCAAGCACGTAAGGAATCCGCGAGTTCATTGGGAATTGACATTGATTCAAAGTTATCAAGGTCTACACAAACTGTTATTACCCTCGCATCCCAAACTAAAAGCCCGTTTTGATTAGCGAATTTGTAACGCCATGTACACGACTTATCACCCACTTTTTCCACCCATAAAGTGCACACAATATCGTCCCCATATCGAAGTGGCGCGGTGTGCTTTGCCTCTGTTTGGACAACTGGGAAACCAATCTTCTGATTCATCAATTCAGGGTAACCAATCCCACATATTTCTACCAATGACTCCTCGAAGAAGCGGTGGGCCAAATCAAAATACTCGGGGTAATATACAATTTTAGCGACATCCACCATAGGAAAATCTACCCGCCTCCTCAATACCACTGCCACAAGAGCCGGGAAGCGTTGTTGAATATCAATCAAACCGCTTAAAACAGACTTTTTGCTATTGCGAATTGACAGATGTGAATTACTGCCACGCTAGCACCAAATGCTGCCACCCAGAAATCGTTGTGAACTTTTCCTCGCCACATGCAAATCCCTGCACCGAGAAAAGCGAGGAGATCTGTTCCTGGACTGGCTAACCAAGTACAATTTGCACCAATTGGTAGTGATGATTCATTATAGACCCAAAATACTAGGGCAAATAATCCACCGAGAATTATTCCCTGATACCAGCCATTTAATTTCTCAAACCAGTCATCCTTCAACAGTAGTACTGCACTCATATCATGGGGGGGTTTTCAGAAGAGATATTATGTCACCTATTCGGTTTCCAATAATTACGGGTTGGATAAGCGCACCCACTCAAAAATTTGTCAGTTTGGCTCAGCCCGACTATCAGAATTAGAGCGGACCCACCGCGATTTGAACACGGGTTTGAGGCTCCGCAAGCCCCAGTGATATCCAGGCTACACTATGGGTCCAGCGACCTGCCGACCTGCCCAGCCGATATAATCCCGCCGGAAATCAAGAAAGAACGTAAACTCTCTTTCCGGTGGAAGTATCTTGATTCCACAAAATTTCCTTGCAATATCGTGGGATGAAAAAGCCCACTTTTCTTGGTGTTAAACCATGATTCTTCATACGCCTATCATTTGCTAACGCGGCGACTATTTCGCTCGCGGTACAATTCGGATTTGAACTAACATAGTCCAATATTTCCGATTTTAATCGATTGCGCCTTGCCTGTTTCTGACTACCTAACCCGTTCTGCATCAGGCCTAATTGTTCATTACTTGCTTATCAAAGACCGTTGGGAATACCCATCGAATTTCAACTTTAAAGCAACGGAACAACTGTCTTCCAGTTTGAATTTGCAAGTTTCTTGCCTTTCCCATCTTTGGGATATGGGTGCATGTGATTTAACACACCGTGCATTCCTGTTACAGCAAATTTAATCCGCAATTCAACGAAGCGGTCTCTTTGTGCTGCTACCAACACATCGTCATCCAATTCAGCGCTTGCAAATTCTTCAGCATAGCCTTCATTGGTGATTCTAACCGTGTTTCCATCTAAGTGAACACGTGGTTGAAATTGATGGTCATCTGGATTATCCATCTCAACTTTAAGATCAATGACGACTCTGTCACGCACGCCAATTTTGGTGATGTCCATCGATGAAACCATCTCTACCGTAATGGGCCAACACTACTCGGGGTTAGAAAGTTCGCATTGGTTATTCAAACTCAATTATCTGCGAAAAATAATTATAAATTGTAAAAATAGCCGATTATCAGCGATTATTACTCATTGAAACACTTCTGAAATACGTGGGACCAAAATGATGAATTCGACTTCTAACTTCCAGTCATTTCCTTCATCGGGGTCAATATCATCCACCAAAAAGTCAGGGTCAGCCTCATCGGCTGTCACTTGCCAAGTCCAGTTGCCTTGGCCAAAGCGCGCTGCAGCATTATCCAAAATAAATGCAATGAGGTCTTCCGAATAATCTGACTGATAAGTGCTTGATTCCGTTGGCACTGGATTCATGCCATCGCGCTCAATGTAGGCTGTTGGTGACTTGGTCACATTTTCTTGGCTAGTTGCTGATTCGGCATCCCAACCACTAATTGGTACTGCCAATTTTAGAGTAAAGTTGTCTTGTGGTAATTGATGAATTAAATCCATCGTTAGTGTCAAAGTTGCATTGACCTCCATCAAACGTGCTTTGATTCCAGGCTCGTGAGAATATGTCCATGATTCACCTTGCTTGAGATATCCATTCCAATCTTCTGTAACTCGCTGTTGCTCCCACGTTACTTGCCAAGTCCGTGTACTTACGTTGACTTGGAATGCCTCGCGCGCTGATGCTCCGCGATCGTCGGTAACCTGAACCGCGCCTTCAAATGCCCCGGATTTATTGAGAATCATCGTAATTGATGATGCTGTAGAGTCAACATCGTTCCTAGAATCGCCGTCACCATCTGAATCATCGCTTAAATCCAAATCCCATGCCCATGCGAGAACACCCCCCTCTGGGTCCTCTGAACCTTCGGCATTGAGCGTAATTGACTCGCCTACCTTTGCTGTTGGCTGTGACAAAAGTTCAACAATTGGGAAGGCGTTTACATAAATCGTCCAATGAGTTTCATCTGTGCCGCCTTGGTCATTCTCTACAATCAGAGATACTTCGTAAGTGCCAGGTGTAGAATATACATGATTAGTCAACCCTTGGGTTGTCGTTGTGGTTGAACCATCACCAAAATCCCATGAAAATTGTATGATGACTGTTGCCTCTGGTGTTGTAGATTCGCGAGCATCGAAATTAATTGGTTCACCCGAGTTGATTTGGTCCACATCAACTGTTAGCGAGGCTGTTGGCTCAGGCGGGCCAATTGGATTAGTGCACCCTGATAAGAGAACACTTGCCAACATGATTATTGCAAGGCTGTAAGAACGCGCTGCAATCGCTCTCTTCTCGCCTCTCATATTTTCACGAGCAAAAACCATCGTTTAACAGTATGACGCTATATTGTCTTACTTTTTGAGTAAACAAACACGGTTTGCAAGATGCCAAATGATTTCACTCATCGGTTTTCTGCCACTCTATATCATCATCAGAAACAGGAACATCTACCAACTCATAGCCGCTCAATTCAGAGTTGGATGCCGCCGCCTCCGCCAAGTGTCTATCTGCTGTTAGCGGGTCAACTGCATCACCTTCATTCATCGCATAATGATCTTCCAATGGAGATTCCACAAGCAAATCATCTGCTTCAGCTTTTTCAACATGAAAATCAACTGGAACTTCGCTTTTCTCATCTTTAGGCTGTACCAAGGTATCATCATCTAGTTCAGAAAGTACATCGCTTTGTGTATCAACATTTTTTTGCGCATAATCTTCGGCGATTTGCCCTTGAACCTCTTGTTCTAATTCTTCAAAGGTCTTAGGCTCTTCATCAACAGTGGCCGACCGCCCAAACAACCGGCTAATCCATCCCATGCACGGCAAACAATGCCCTCACACATAGGCTTCACCCATCCTTGACTCACTTTCCACAACTTCAAACGGGGCAGACCCGCCCGAGACTGTATATGGCACACGACCCACTTGCTGGTTGTCGCGTAGTTGGATTTGATTTGGAAACTACGGGTTTGCAAATGAAAACTCATCGAATCATTCAATTTGCAATTGTTGGCAGTGACCATGATGGTTCCCCAATTCATTTTGAGTCATTAGTAAATCCACAACGAAGCATTCCTTCGGATTCATTTCGAGTTCATGGTATAAGCGGCGCTGATGTCAAACATCAGCAATTATTTGGCCACCATATTGAGCAACTGAATGAACTATTCACTGATTCAGTTGTAGTTGGTCATAATGTCAAAGCATTCGATTGGCCATTCATGGCAAATGAATATCTTAGATGTGGTAAAATTATGCCGCAACCTCGAGCAATTATTGACACTCTTCAAGTTGCAAGAAAATTGAAATTGCCCAAACCACACGGCTTGGGCCCACTTTGCGAGAGATATAAGGTCAAACTTGAGAATGCCCATGATGCCGCGGCTGATGCCGCGGCTTCACTGCTCCTTCTTTGGAAAATGATGGATGAAAATCCGAAACCATTTCGACGTCCCCTCGAGGATTTACAAACTTGGTTAGCAGGTTCAAGTTCTGATTCCTCAGGAAGTTTAGGACCTGGATATGATGACTTAGAACCCTTTGATTCTGATGGAAAAATTAGGATTGATGGCGAGAATCTCATAATCGCTTTTGGCCGCCACCGTGGCTCCACACTGAATCAACTCTCAACAAATGATGCAGGTTACATCAACTGGTTACTTTCACCAAATGGGCCATTTCAAGAAGAAGATAGGAACAGTATTCGCTCACACTTAGACGAGACACGCGGGCTACCTGACTGAGGGGAGGGTTGCAGATTGAGTAATGTCAAGTACGGCGCTGATGCTTGGGATGCTAGATTCAGTTCTGATGGTTGGGCCTATGGCCGAGAACCCAATCGCTGGCTTGAAGAAAGAATTTCTCCGCTATCAGCAGGTAAGGCAATGTTTGCAGCAGATGGTGAGGGCAGGAATGCTGTCTGGGCGGCAACAAAGGGCTGGGATTCTCATATCTTTGACCTCTCGGCTGTGGGTCAAGAAAAATGCGCTAAACTTGCGGCTGAAAATGATGTTACTGTTACGTACGAAGTAGATGACTTAGAGACTAGAATTTTCAAACCCCAAGAATATGACTTGATTGCATGTTCTTGGTTCCATGTTCCATGGAATGTATTTACCACTCATTATCCACGCATGTTAGATTCACTAAAAGTGGGTGGGCACTTCATCACCGAGGGATATCATACAAGTCAACTTGAGATGGATAGTGGTGGCCCGAAATCACTTGACCTTCTTTGGGACTTAGATGAAGTGATGGCTATAATTGGTGAAGGATTTGAAATCCTACACAGTGAGGTTGAATCAACAATTCTTGATGAATCAGACCTGCATCGTGGTAAGGCAAATGTGGTGCGAATTCATCTCGTGAAGTTGCACTGATTTGGATTCAATCACGTTCTGAACGATGCAGTGGTTTCCACGGTAAAACATCACACCAGTCTCCCATCTTCCAACTTGAACCAGCAACATTAACACTGCCAAGTAATACTGGCCCGTCCCAGGCAAGGTCAGATAATTTCTTGATATTTTCTTGAGCATATCCGGCGAAAACAACCCCGTATTTTTGCCCCGTTAGAACCATCTCCCCTTCCATGTTATTGGGGCGCATGATTTCAACCAAACCAACTGAACAATCGTCTTCAAGACGATGGACTTTCACGACATAATCTCGAAAAGTCCCATGTGATTCCATTTCTCCATTAGCACGTGACCAAATCCAAGATGGGCACCATGCTTTCCATTCACAGAAACCACACGCTTCACTACTTGGGGTTGCTTCAAATGGTTCGGGAGTAAGTTTGCTTGCTTCCCACGCCGAAAACGCCTCATCCAATACGTTTGGGCCCTCGGCCGCATAAACTTCGGAGGTCTTTGTGTACCAACCTTCAGCGGTTATTTTTGGGTGATTTGGATTATTAGCAATAACCAAATCACGGTACATTCTAAGTTGTCTACTGACAGTATCGTAAAGTTCACCGTCTGGTGGTTTACCGGTTTTCAAATCTGCAACTATCCAACCAACTGTATTTCCTTCCTCGTCGCGGTCTGCAATCAACAAGTCAAGTCTACCCATCAATCTACCACATGAAGAACGGAGTGTTCCTTCTGCTGACAGTACCATTTCCTGAATATCTCGCCACTGCCCTACAGTTATTGATGTCAAAGAAACCTGCGTGTAACCTGCTTTCTTGAATAGAATATTCAATGCGCCAATCAATTGTTTTTGAGCCTGTTCAAATTCTTCTTCCTTCCATTTTGGATGGCGCGCGGTGTTGAAGAATTTCTCTCTTTCATCGTCCCATTGCCTTGTAAGAATTGATTTTGCTGTGGCAGGAAGCCACCCATCCTCTTCTGCATCTCTGCCACTAAGGTCAAGATTGCATAAATCCTCAACCGAATCGTGAACCGCGGTACCAAGGGAAGCTGCCATCCCGGTTTTACGCGGTAAGCGTTGACGAGATAACCAAAATTTTCGCGGGCATGCTTCAAAATTGTTCCAAGCAGAGGGGGAAAGTGAATGAGACCTTCTTCTGCTTACCATTCCCCATTTCACCCCCGTTTGACAAGCCCGGCTGACTATCTGCAGAGTGCCCCAACCATTAATGCCATCGGCGTGAACGGGTGACTATGGCTGACCTACCCTTAGTCAAAGTTGATGATAGCATTGATGCAAACGGGGCTATGGTGGTGTCCTGTTTTCCAACCGTGAGTATGGTTTCAAACATCGTAGCACATTTTTTGGTTGAATGTCTTGATCTACAATTTGTCGGCGGCGTTCGAGATTCTAGACTGCCTGCAGTCTGTTTGGTTCAAGATGGTGAACCATTGCCACCTATTCGAATTTATGCGGGTGAACCGAATTGTACGATTGAAGGATGTGACAAATTGATTGTTGTACTATCAGACATACAGGTGCATGGACGCTTAGCACTGCCACTTACTGAAGCCCTTTTTGCTTGGAGTAAAGAGGCACAAATTAGTTCAGCAATCCTAATTGACGCCTTTGCTCATGGTGTTGAATCACCACACGAATTGGTCGATGATGATGATACTGATGAGACTTTACTCGGCATAGGTGCTACTGAATCCACTCGCGAGAAACTCACCGAAATGGGTGTTCCTCTACTAAAACACGGGGTAGTGGGTGGTATGACTGGTGTGATGATGGGAGAAGGAAGACGCCGCGGCATCGAAATTAGTGCAATATTGGCAGAGGCAAATCCTGCTATTCCTGACGCAAGGGCGGCGGCTAGAATCATTGAGAAACTCAATTTATTATTCCCTGCAGTGTCACTTGATGCCGGCCCGCTCATCGAAGAAGCAGCAAGAATCGAAGAACAAATCAAGGAAATGCTGAGCCGCAATCTATCAGCAAGTGAAGAGCGCGGTGATGACGGTGGAACTTCAGCGATGCTTTACGGCTGATCTCGATTAAAAATCAGAGAGCGAGGTTTGACCTTGGTCACCTTGGGTTTTTTGGTCCTCTTCTTCGTCCTTGGATTTGTCAATTTTTGAGACCTTTTCTTGCTTCAATTCAGTAGGTGAGGATGCGACTTCGCCAATCATGTCATTGAGTTCTTTCTCTGACAAGACTTTGACACTCAATCGCTTTGCTTTGTCAAGTTTTGAGCCTGCATTTTCTCCAACTACCAAATAATTTAGTTTACCGCTAACTGAAGTTGTAGTTTTACCTCCAACCGATTTGATTTGTAATTCAACCTCTTTCCTAGGTCTACTCAAAGAACCTGTCAAACAGAAAGTCAAACCAAGCAGTGACCCAGTTGCCACTCGCTTCTCAACATCAGAAATGATGAGAGCCTCATTGAGCCTACTAATCACATCTTGTCGCTGGGCAAGCCCATTCAACAAACGCTCCCCAACGGTTGAGCCTACACCATCGATTTCAATCAATGACGCAATCGCGTCGTTGTGTTTTGATTGATTGCCATCATCATCAGTTGATGGTGCATCATTTCTATGCTCAACTAATTCCATCAATGATTCTAAACTACCAACATTTTCAGCAAAGGCTTCTGCCAATTCTGGCCCTATTTTTGGTAAACCAAGTGCTGCTAAAAATTGCGTCAAAGTCAGTTTTCTTGTAGCCTCAATTTCCGCCAACACATTCGAGGCTGATTTCTCGGCCATTCGCTCAAGTGTGAGCAAATTTTCCATATCCAAATCGTACAAATCTGCGATAGAATCTACTAAACCTGATTCAGATAACTGTTCGGCTAATTTCACCCCAATCCCATCCATTTCCAATGCTCGGCACCAGTAAATTAGCGAGTGCATCTGACGAGCCCCGCATGACAAATCTAAACATTTTAGAAAAGCCCCGTCGATTACCAATTCATTTTGACATTTAGGACAATTTTCAGGAATGTTGATTGATTCCTTCGGAGGTAATTTGCCTTCAAATTCTTCGCCGTTAGCATGCTTCCTTCCAAGCAAATCGGCTTTGGTAGCCCGACCTAATGATTCTATCACCTTTGGAATGACATCTCCTCTGCGAACTACTCGAACTTTGTCACCGACCTTGATTCCCAGTCTCTCAACCTCCCCTGCGTTATGGAGAGTCGTTTTTTCAACTGTAACACCAGAAACAACCACTGGAGCAACATGTGCAACTGGTGTAACTGCGCCCGTCCGCCCGGTTTGCCATTCAACCCTCATCAGTACCGTAGTTGCCTGTTCAGGAGGAAATTTCCACGCCAGAGCCCATCTTGGGTGGTGGGCTGTCATACCCAGCAATTTTCGCTTTTCAAAATTGTCAAGTTTGAATACAATCCCATCGATTTCCCAATCGAATTTATCACGATTTTTAGTATAATCAACAGTTAAATCCGCCATTTCTTTGCAAACATCTTCAGCATTTTCAGCCTCAATAACTGTATCTCCTGCAATTGTAATTCTTTGTTCTTGCAACCATTTTGCTGCTTGTGAATCTGATTTCATAAACTCAGGCTTTGGTGAATCTGGGTGACGAGTATCTGCACCTACAAACCTTACATCATACGCATAAAATTCAAGATGTTCTGCTTTTGCTTTTCCTTTTTCAATGTGTTTTTGACGCAATGCTCCTGCAGCCAAATTTCTAGGATTCGGGGCGACTTCTGCGTACACATCGCGGAATGTTGCAAGCGGCATTACCACCTCGCCGCGAACATGGCAATCACCCGGCCACGGGATTTCAAACGGAATATTTGGTATACGCCTAGCATTTGAAGTTACATCTTCACCCCTTTCACCACTCCCCCTAGTGGCTGCTCTGACCAATTTTCCTCGTCTATATTCTAGTGATAGTGCTGAGCCATCCAATTTTGGCTGAGCGATGAATCTCCTACCTTGAGCAGTGGTCTCGGTAACAAAATGACGGATCTCATCTTCTGTCGTTGCCTTATCCAAACTACGCATTGGAAACATGTGCACCACTTTTACCGAACCAGGCGCAACATCTGCACCCACCATGCTGAGTTGAGGATGTTCGGGGGATAATCGCTTCAACTCATCCCATAATTCGTCAAATTCAGCATCCGATATTTCGGGCTCTGCAAGATTGTAGTAAAGGTGAGAATGATGTGCTATTTTAGTTGCTAATTCCTCTATCCTGATTTCTAGGGAGTCGGACTTAATTTCACCCTCGGGTGAACCGTCGTCACTCCCCTCGCCGGCCATCATACAGCGATGATGGCGGGCCCTCTAAAACTCATTGATTGAAGTGGCTTTTTTACTGATTTCAAGGGTTGATTTCACCACTTTTCACCATAAAAGTACTATTCTTCTGATTCAGTGACAAACAAATGCCATTCATCACTTTGCAACGCCTCAATTCTTGCCGCGACCTGCTCTAAATCAACTAATGAACCACCAATCGGAAGCGGCGCAAAAATCCACCATCCTTTGCGCTGTAACACAATCCTGTTACCACCTTTCCATTCATTCCAGCGCAATGACTCCCATGGATACCGGAACCCATCAGCAAATAGATGTGTTCTACTGATAGCATAACGCTTCGTCATCATTAACCAAAGGCAATGGATGCCGAGCAAAATATCGTATAATAATACTGAAATTTCCGGAGTACCACTACTCTCAACAAAAGGCCAAGGTAGAGCCATCATGATTCCTAAGGTGATCAACGAAGTACCGTTTCTCATTATCTCTCTTGAAGAATCTGATTCCCACGCATAACCACCTGAACTCAGAGCCCCTAGTGAAGGGATTTCTTCTCTTGTGCGTAAAAGACGGTAACCATCGTACAGCACAATTGTTGCAACTAAACAGACAACCGCCCAAGCCACGGCTGTGGTTTGGTCCAATGCCAATTTCCCACCTCAAGCGCCTTCTTGCCCACCAAATTCAGAGCGTGAGCCTCGCAAGAAAATGACAACCACTACAATGATTAGAACAAAAATCGGTAAAACCACCGAAGGTGATAACAAACCGCCACTCTCAGATTCTCCATCTGCACCAGTTATTGATGGGTTTAGAGGATCTGCGTCTGCACTATCCAATGTACCATCGTTGTCATCATCATCGTCTTCAATCAAATCAGTCTCACAATTTGGCAACAATGAATTTGGCATACCATCCATATCGTGGTCTGAATGTGCACAAGGATCGGTTGGGAATACATCTCGAGCATCTGAAATTCTGTCATTGTCATCATCATCATCGTAAATATCAGGCCCGCAGTAACGGTCTTCAATCAAATCATACCAGGCATTTGGCCCATCAGTTGAACAGGTGTCTATGAAATCGCTATCAGCATCATCTAGCACAACTGTGATTGTAAGGGCATCCTCTGCTGTTCCACCCCAAGCATCGCTAACCCTCACCGTAACGATGTACACCCCAACTTCTCCAAGACTGGTGACTGAGCCAGAACTGCCCGTGAAAATTTGTGTTCCCGGCGCGTTTTCTCCTTGAGCACGTAAATACCAAGTGTAATTCAGTACCTCACCAAGCGCGCTATCAGCATCAAATCCGCTAGCGCTAAAGTTAACCAATTGGCCCTCCTGAAAACTAGAATCTGGGAAAGGCAATGTGATACTCACTTGTGGGTCGAGGTTTTTAGTCAATTCAATGACTACATCACGGTCTGAAAGTTCACTGGGAATAAAGGAGCCTTCACCTTCAACATAAGTGGGTGCATCTGCTCTCCACACAGCCACTGCGGCTATGCTTGTTCCTGATTCAGACCAACTTTGGTAGATTATTGGAATCGTTGCACTTCCAGTACTTGTGTCTGCGTTGATAGTTTGGTCCTCCACAGCCCCATCAAAGGACTGAACGGTTACTTCAATGGATGCCTCGGTTAGAATCGTACCAATATCATCTGTTGCTACTATCTGCCATGTTGAACCAACTACAACCGATGCCGCTTCACTAACGATTACATCTGATGAATCCATTGACAACGGATTCCAAATTTGCGATACGAACTCTTTGCTTCCTGATGCTTCTATTCCGCCTTGAATTGTTTCTGATTGAGAAATAAAAGCCAAACCATTTGCCGCGTATGCTGTTTGTGAATTATGTGTATTACCACTGAATGTACTTACTGGCATCTCTAAGTCACCATCTTGACCGTTTAGAAGTACTGAGGTTCCATAATTATCGAAACTACATTCTGATATCAGCGAAGCATCTGCCCTTGCACCTGTTATTTCCAACGCAACGCCATCACCATCACCATTGAATGCAACATTGCTCATCGCAACTGTACTGTGGTCAATTATCACACCAAGATGGCCTTGAATATCACTATCAGTCAGAATGAAAAGGTCAGACCACTCTACTGAAATTGCTGGAGTCAAAGTTTGCCCGGTTAAGTTAACCCTTGATAACAAGAGAGACGAATCCACCACCTCAAGGTGAAGGGCTGGGCCACTTCCATCGTGATCTGTTCCATTAATGTCAACTACAGAACCACTGCTTCCGCGTAGGTGAAGTCCCTTGCCATTTCCAGTCCCAAGTGTGATATTACTGAAATCAATCGATGACTGTGTCATTAATGCGCCTGACTGACTGCAATCTTGAATGGTAGTGTCACTTACTGTGATTTGACCTCCATTGCCAAAAATACAGTTGTCCGCTTGGTGTAGAAGTGAATCGGATAGAGAAACCTCACCAGAACCACTAACAAAAATAGGTGTGTTCGAGAGAATCATTCCTTCAAGATTAGTCAATGAAGATGAAGGGCCAATAGTTAGGGAACCACCCATCATTTGGCTATCTGACATTTCTGCAACCCCTCCTTCTAAGAGTGAAACGCCGTTCCAATCACTACCAATGATACTGGCTTGGGTTGCTTCTAATACACCACTAACAGAGATTCCTCTGTCTGCCTTGACACTGAGTGATGTATAGGGTTGAATTGTCAGTGTTGTTCCAGTGGTAATTGTAAGATTGTCATCGAGGTAATACGGTGTAAAAGCCGCATCAAGGCGCAACCATTCTGCCAAGAAACCGCCACTCACAGTTGACATCATGATATCAAGTGAAATTGGGGATGTTGAATCCCAACTACGGATTTGACTGTGGCCATTCCTAAGAACATAGACTTGTAAAAGTCCTGAACTTGAGTCTGAAACCTCTGTAACATTTCGATATGTTGCTGAAAATAGCGCAATCCCGTCTTGATTTGTGT
This sequence comes from Methanobacteriota archaeon, assembly GCA_016845345.1. Classification (GTDB taxonomy): domain Archaea; phylum Thermoplasmatota; class Poseidoniia; order Poseidoniales; family Thalassarchaeaceae; genus MGIIb-Q1. Next base: position 7,459 of record JAERSV010000044.1, on the reverse strand, counting down.
TCACTTGATTTCCTTGAATGGTGACTGTTGCACCTTCAACAGGATCACCAAAATCAACAACTCTGATTTGGGCAACATTGCTTAATGAAAAATATCCACCCATTGAAGGATGAATGGTGCCTGATACGGTCCCATCATAGATGTTAAGCCGACAAGTTTGCTCGAGGTAAAAATCGCCTTCAACATGCAAACCAGACCAGACATGTTCTGTTAATGAGCAACTGTGATGAACGTCGTTTTGCACAAGTAAGCCTGCACCGATTCCTGCAATTGCATTGCCACCAGTAGTCCTAACCACTGCATCTGTTGAACCATTTTCACCAATCAATTGGCCACTGCCTTCAACTACGATATCGCCATTTGGCACTGCTAAATGTGCATTCTTCAAAGTTAAAGAAGCCGAGGTTGAAATCGTTACGTCACCACCCGAAGGCGCCGTGTAATTGTCACCAATCAATACTGCATGAACACCAATTGGAATAACCCATGCGCCTGTAGTTGGAATAACTGGAAGTTGTAAATTACCTCCAGGAGGCGAAATCACATCTGTGACTCCATAAACGCCGTCATCAGCAGAAACATCACTTCCACCAGTTAACAGAGGCAAGACAACCTCGCCATTAGCATCTGAAATTTCGGTGAACCCATGTGCCTCAACATTGACGTTGACGATTGCAATATCAGAAAGGTCGGTAACAGAAATTGTTGATTCTGTAAATTCATTCGCTTGAATCATGTTTACTCGCGCGGTGGAACCACCAAACATGAGAATTCCATCGCCTTCAGCATCCCAAAGTCCATTTGAGGAGTAGGCTGGTAAATTTCGTACAATCGCTGTCTGATCAATGTCTACTAGCAGAGTTGAATCACCATGCGAAGCTCCAGTCCAGTCAGACACGTGTAAATCCCCATCAACCACGTGAACTCCGTGAAATGAACTACTCGTGCTTAGCGAGTCAAGCGTAACCGAACCCCCGTCGATATTAATTCCATTTCCAGCCTGTACGCCACCCATATTTACAGTAAGGGAAGTTCCTCCTAACTCACAATCTGTACGGCACTGTGCCCCATCAGACCAACCTGAAAGGGTTAAACCATCGGTATCCACAACAGCCCATGTAATTGCTAATCCAACTGATGATGAGTCTGAATAAAGATAATCGCGGGAAATACTTGTTGAGTCAAAAGTATGCTTTCCACTAATCAATTCCAATCCATTTGATGTTGAATCAGTAGTCAAAGTTGAATCATCCCAAGATGAATCTACACCTGAAAAATAACCCAAATTTGAGGTTGCTGAGAAAGTTGAGGATTTTGTTTCAAAACTACCTATTCCGCTGATATCAAAGACCGAACCACTGGTTGAAATAGAACTATCCTCAATAATATGCAAGCCACTTCCAGTAAATCTCAATCCACTATCAAAACCATTGAGGGTAGAATTGGTGAGAGTGAATGTTCCGGCACTATCAGCTTCAACCATCCAGCCGTTAGCACCGCTTCCATTGATTACAAAATTGTCAAAACTGACATCACCCATACTACTGCCAACAACCAAACGGTCTAGATTGTCGCCGTTTACATTCTCAATTTCTAATCCATCACTGTTAATCGCATCTAACAATAAAGTTGAGTCATCTACGCGCATAGAATCTACAGAAAATGAAGAAATACCGCGACTAAGAACTGCAATTGAAAGGTTGTCGAAATCAAGATTCGAAGCCCCGCCACTTGAGCCGTCAAAAATTAACAGACCAATTCCGGATTGAGATACTTCCAAACCGTCGAGTGTTAGTGAACCACCATTTTCAACCCCATTGCCTGAGGCAGAAACTGAAACCGAATTTGCCGAGGCACTTCCACCTTGGAGAACAGAAACACAGGTGAAATCTACATTTGTACAACTCAATCCTGAAATGGAAGCACTACCACTTACATCAGCACCAATGTATGAATACTCAACAGAAGTATTGTCAAGAGTTGCTGAACCTGCTACATTGAAGATTGTCCGGCCCCTAGACACTGTCACCCAAGATGCGTCGATATCACCACTTGATGAGACTAGAAAACCATCCCACCAACCAGTATTGCTGTTGAATCCACCAGGGTTGTTATTATTCGTGATTGAAACAGGATTAGATTCTGTACCCAATATTTCTACTGTTCCATCTACTGTGATTAGATAATCACCAGTAACGGTAATTTGTGTTCCCGCTTCAATTGTCAAAGTTCTAGACGCTGTAACTAGAACATCATCATCAATCATTACTGTACCAGACCAATTTGTATCTGCTGAAATCACTGTTGCCTGTGTAGCAAAAGGAAAGGCTACAAAAAATGAAGTTACCATCAATAAAGTCAGAGTCATCGCTCTCACTGCACTGCCGCTCATACATCGCCGATGTGGCGCACTCCCTATCAATCTCTTCGGCTATCCGTCTTTTCGCCTATCGGCGAATTTGGATTACTGATTTGGCTTCTTTGAAGGGTACCATCAATGAGTGTGTTGAACCTTAATTCAACAAATAAGCGGAACACAGACAAAAATCTGTGGGCAAGTCTAGATTGAATTTGTCGGAATTTGATTTTATCTGCCGCAGGGTTTCCATCCCTTCGGTCAGTCCAACCCTGCGCTCCAGCGTCAAACAAGCCCACCAATTCGATTATACAACGAGTGGGCTGTGTTTAACGCGGAGTTCAAATCCGGACGGTTAGATTGAATTTGATTACTCATTGCTAGAATCTGATGGTGGGCCCGTCCGGATTTGAACCGGAGTCTAACGGCCCCCAGCCGTCAAGTATTGGCCAAGCTAACCTACGGGCCCGGTTCTCATTCAGGGTTTGCGATAAACTGTGAATGGAGCAACTTCGTCAATCAACTCTACGTGTGAAACGAACATTCTGCGACAGCAGTATCTCTCCACACCGAGTTCATCTAGAACCTCACTAGCATCTTCGCCATTGTCGGTTCTTAGTTTGTAATCAGGCCAATGCTGGCCGACAACATTACCACAACTGAAACATCTTACTGGAATTAACATATTTTTTCACCTCATCTGTACGACTTCTGCCACTTCTTGCGAGCACCACGACCTTGTTGGTGTTTCGGTTCTTTTCTTCTTGGGTCATTAACTAGCAAACTGCGGTCAAATCGCAAGAACTCATCTCGGAGTTCCTCATCATCTCCTTCAGCGCCGCCATTGTATTTCACCAAGCCACGTGCGATTGCAGTACGGATTGCGTCAACTTGACCCATCACACCGCCACCGATTGTGTTGACATTGATATCGACATTTCCTTTTCCGGAATCTTCGCCAATTCGTCTCATTGCTTCAGCGATAACCAAAGGTTCCATCGCCTTACGTCGGCCAAGTTCTGGCTCAAAAATTTCAATTGGTTGACTGTTTACACGGACTCGGCCTTTACCTGGCTTTACAGTCGCCCGAGCAATTGCAGTCTTGCGCTTTCCGCTAGTTTCTACTGATAACTTCTTTTTTCTTGCCATCAAAAGTCACCTCCAGCAACTCGCCCTACAGGAGCGCCTAGATTCTCTGATATTTTGCCTAATCGCACATACCTCTGAGGTAGTGGTCTTGTCAATTTTGACATGTCTCCTCTCTCATGACCTTCGGGGAGTTCCCCTGTCACGAGATGATTTGGACAACCCATAACTACACGCAAATTGCGCAGAGCCGCTCGTCCACTGCTTTTCTTTTGGTAAGGTAACATACCCCGGACTGTTCTCTTGAGAATCTTATCGGGCATTCGTGGGAAGAACGGACCCTTACGTGCGTGGTTCAACTCGTACTTCTTACGGTATGTTGCAAAAACAGCCTTCTTTGAACCGGATACAACTGCACTCTCAGCATTAGTAATGATTACTCTATCTAGAGTTCCATCTTTTTGGCCGTTAAGCAGAATCTTTGCTACATGGCTAGCCAAGCGGCCAATTACCAAATCAGTAGCGTCAAAAACGTAGGTTGTTGCTTCCTCATCCAAGGATAAACACCCCCGTTCCTTTTGGATTCTTATCCATTAGTTCAGCGATCGTCATTGTCTTGCCGCCAGCAGCCTCGATTTTTTCCCGTGCTTGAGCACTGAAGCTGAATGCGGCTACAGTCTGCTTCCCGCTAACTTCGCCACTTCCAAGCAGTTTACCTGGGATAAGAACAAACTTCTCATCTGCTGCGTGCCTGCTTAGGCGACTTAGGTTGGGTTGCGACCAATTGCTGCGGCTTTTCTCAAGCCTCAACGCCACATCTCGCCACAATGCTGCACCGGTGTTTCGAGACTGAACCTTTAGCTGATCAATTAGATCAATCAGGGCTTCGTTCGTCTTCACTTTTTGTGCACTCATAGTAACTCCCTCGATGTATTGGGCGACTCGGCGACCAGCCGACCCGTTAAGAACCCACCGCGTGAGTTTTGCAAGGCCCCTACGGGGCCAATTGTCGATACCTTTCGAAAACGCTTGGGGAAATGATTGAAACATATGGCGGGAATCGGAGAACGATTGAAATGGCTGACTGGCGTGAAATCATCAACGATGCACTTGCAGATGGAGAAGCAGATTCCATCACCTTATTCCGAAAATATGAGGAGGCGGCTGAAGCCGCGATTGAGGAGGCTCAGGGTCGTCTAGAAGACTCATGGACTGAACCGAGTCAAATGATGGAAACAGTGTATGGTGCAATGGTTGCGTACTCCAATCAAGTGTTAGCCAGAAGGGCTGCTGAAGATGTTGAAGCGGGTAGTTTAGATCACGCATTTCGTACCGGGCAAGCGTACGGTGTTTCGTGTGTATTGAACCACATTATTGACCGCCTAAGAGACCCGTCAAAGACTAGCCAACTCGCCGCGCTCGACGCGTTTAGTGACAAGATGCATGATGATTTGCTCAAGGATGTCAACGACATCGGTTTGACCGTTGAATTGTTAGATGCAAAGGGACGTGTCCTCACTGATTGATGCCTGTTAATAGGGTAGCGAGCAAACCGACCCACTGAAAGCCCATTTCACAGGCTTAATCCTGTTGCATGGGTTTTCGGATAGACCCTTACAACTTATCCGAAGCGATTAGTTCATGCATTGTATTGCTTAGGGACACTCATGGTCGCGATAACAATATTATTTTTCAAGAATTACACCTCGTTTATTCCTTCCTGAAAAGTTCATTTTTCACCATCTCATGAAGTCTAGAATCGTCTTCTTTCTCAGGCTCTTCTTCTTCATCCTCTTCTTCGGGTTTTGGAGTCAAATTCTCTATGATTTTCGATCCAGGCAATGAAATGCCAAGCATCTTGCTCAATCCTTTCATGGTAACGCCTAAACCAATTAAAGCGAAAAATCCAATCAATCCCAAGAAGTGCACTGATTCCCAGAATATTTGCCGTGTGAAGCCCGGATGCAAGTCTGATTCGGATGGGTCATCTGGATTGTATGCAACTTGATGGTGTGAGTAGAAACTCAAACTTCTGAAACATGCTGGTTGGCGATTACTGCCAGAATTATAGCAGATCCATTCGCCCTCATACAGGACTCCATCAACTGTGTAATTCCAAACCCAGGTAGTATTGCTGGACAAGATTCTTTGGCCGGTATCATGGAAGAAATGTTTCTGCTGAATTTCAGCATCAACTTTTACCCAATCCTTAGAATTCCATTCATCCATTACTCCGAATCCTTCGGTATAGGTGAATATGGCACCACAGACTCCCATGATAATCAAGCCAGCAACGATGTAAACCGCAGTTGGAACCTCTTTGCCTTCGCCAAAACTAAACTCGAAATTCGCACTTCCAAAAAGCGCCTCGTCTTCTTGCTCGGGCTCATCATCTTCCGGGTGTTCATCATAATCATCTATTTCGTTATCATTTTTCATATATTTCTCCTCCCTAAATTCTGAAATCCTTAAACAAATCCACACCCTCAAAGACTGAAAGCCAAACAAATCCGATTGCGATCAGCATGAAAATGAAATTGATAATCAATTCCTGCCACCACTTCATGGTGTAGTTCTTACGAAGGATTCCCATATCCTCGAGTTTTCCAATAACTGTTTTGCGAAAATCTTGGAACATCTCGTGTCTCCACACAAAGAGATTGAAACAAGCAGTAGCTAAAAGTACGAGTAAAATGAGGTCAAGGAAACCAAAATACCACGGTACTCCAACGAGAAGAGCGGCGATTGGTCCGACCTTGATGAGTTCGTAATGTGATGAATAGAACCCCTTCTTTTTCATGAGAATGAATTTGCCAAACCGGAACGGAACTTTCGGCTTGATGCGAATCTTCGAGGGGTCGCCGTACTTCTTACCCGGATGTGGTTCGTCAATATATGGCCACCAGAATTGTGACATATTGGCCACCTCAAATTCTAGTTTGCATTGTGGGCACGTCACTGGCGAGACGCGATTCCAGAGAAATACGAAGAAGTTCTCAGCGTAACCTTTCTCATCCGTACCCGGCTTCCCTTGATGGGTACATCCTGGGCATTCAAGATCAACTGCTCCTGGGTGATTATAGCTAACCAACCACAACGCTGCCCCGATGTGATAGATTGGGACTCCGACGATTGCGGCGAAAATCATTAGTGGGATTGGTCCACCAGAATCGGGCCAATTACCCTCAAGGTGATTGTAGGCAACCCAAGCGCAGAACGGTATGTAGAGTATGATGAAGACTTTCAATTGGATGTACGGTCTAACATTCGTGTAGGGATCCCAACTTCCAAAAATCTCTTTTGTAGTTTGCTTATCGGCTGCCTTCTTCTCTTTCTTCACCGCCTTCTTCACCTGATATTTATCGGCGCTGTAGCCAACACCATCTTCCCACCACGCCATAGGGTGTGCTCCATTGCAGGGGTAATAATACATCACCCGGCATTCCTATTCGTCTGTATCTTTAACAGTCCCATTTGAAGCGATCAATATTTCACTGAGGACAACACCCAGTATTACAATCAGAATACCGAATTGCATTCCAAGTACCCCTCCCCCTTCATAACCTCCATGACCTTGATATGTAAAATCGTGAATTATCAAAGGCATTGTTGCGGCGGTAAGGACTCCACTGACAACGATGATAACCCATCCAACAAAGAGGTAAACCATGAATCTAAACTTGCTTCTAAAGATGTAAGCCATTAATCCGGAGTTGATTTTGTATTTTGGAGCTTCGTCCATACCCTTCCACCCAGACATGTTGTTGGCTGGTAAAAATTAGTTATAAAAAATCACCCGGCAGTTAACCGAATTCTATGAAAATAGTCTCGGGATATTGGATGGGCCCCCCTTGCAATCATATGCAGTTGGATGGGTACCGATGCAACCGCGGGGGTTGGGCGCCCACTCTCGAATGTAACCTTCATATCCAAGTCCACCTACCCCACGGTATGGCCTTCGATGACTTTCAAAAGCACTGTGGAGAGTGTAAGAAAGGTAAGCCATGTGGACAATTT
>JAERSV010000043.1 GCA_016845345.1 Methanobacteriota archaeon | reverse complement strand
CCACCGTCCAACCCACTTCATAATCGCTCTTACTACCTGTAAATGAGTATCAACTGCTATTCGGCTAAAATGTGACATTTTGTAATTTAATGCCTAAAGGCATTCGCGCGTCAGTCACAAATAGGCGGGGTGGCTCGGATTGGATGATGAGTGGGCACAAGGGAGCATCCATTCCACGGGTTGTTATCCGTAGTGTCCTCATTACTCTGATTATTTTGACTCAACTTTTCGCCGGCTGTTTAGCCGGCGATGATAGCCCCATTGATTCAACAGGACCGTATGACTGGTCTGCTGGATTCGCCTACATTGACGACCCTCTCACTCATGAAGATGCTAGAGACTTTGTTGTGGGAGACATATTTGCCAACGAAACTTGGGGTAACTCATCTTGGGCAGTATTTGGCAACGAGCATGGTGGCAATTGCTGCGAGCATTACCTAGCCGCGACCAAAGAAGGCTGGATTGTCAATTTCGGTGGAGAATATCCCACTTGGACTGAAGATAGAGGCCATACATGGCAGGAATGGCAACCAACAGTATTAGCCCAGTTTGGATGCTTGAATCCTAAGCCCACAGTACCAGGACAGGAAGGTCTTGGAGAAGGAAGCATTGTTCAGGCAACAAATGGTGATTTGATTTCTATGGGGTGGTTCCCTTACCCGAGCACTAGTGGTGCCGACCAGTTCTACGCGTTCCTCTATGATGCTGAAGATGAAGAATGGAAATGGTGCTATAATCGACCACCGGAAGCATTCTATGATCGCTCTTGGCAAGTAGAAGTTGTTGGACCCATTAGCGGAGGTATCTATGGTTCAGGGCCTTGGGCTAGCATTGTAATTAGCAACTTCTGGCACCAAGTCGCGAATCGCGGTGGACAAATAAGCACAGATGGGCTGAACTACCAAAACTTCGAATTCCCGGATAGAGATGCTAACCTAGGTCTTGAAACGGTTGATCTTGAATTTAGTGACTTAGGCGAGGAATGGGACTTTACCAAACCTCACAAAGAAATGCGTGCTTTTCCTGTTCCTTCGGGTGGGCTTTACTTCCCATCCTACTTTGACGGTGGAATCGATGCATACTTAGATGTCAATCTAAACTGGTTTGCTGCAGAGACTACAAACGGTTCAAGCCTGCCTAGTGAATACTGTTCGTTTGATTCATCTGGGGCTTTGCACTGTGTCAAGCGAGAGGGGTTGATTATCACCCATCAATTGAGTTGGGATGGTGGTGAGAATTGGGAAAACCAGACCTACAATATGTCAGGAATTGCAGCAGATATTGAAGAATGGGAATTCCATACCAATGGAATGCATGACTTGTTTGTACTCAACGTACGCTACCAAAGTGCAGATGGTCCGGATGTAGATGTTGCATGGCATGTGCGGGATTATTCACAATCACTTGAGCCAGACCATATGACCTTCCTAGGACAGGGGGATTTAGATTCCACGAGTGGTGCAGGAAATGATATCAGATTTGATTTCGCAAGCATGGGGATTCTGCCAGATGGTGGGGCGTTCATTGCCTATCATGATTCAACTGATCCCGATCCGCTGTTTGGCGTTGAACTTCTGCTACCAAAACCGCAGGTAGGCAATTGACGCGACTTTCGCAGTATTTTGGCAGTCCTCGGCGTCTTCGCCTCAGACATTCGTTCAAGTGTAATATTTTGTAAGCAAAATGGATGAAAAATACTCTCACTTAGATACAATTCTACTGCTCAAGTCACTTGTTCGGAGCACTTCGGCCGGAGAACGAATTACTTACCACCTCTTTATGAGTGCAAGCATTGCACTTTCCACAGAATCGGATTACAGAGAATCTAAATTTATCTTCAGATTCACTTTCAGCGACCTCTCCCATAGGAGATCAATATAGTGTGAATCCCTACCGGATACAATGGCGGCACGTCCTCACGTTATTCCGGATGACCTCAAGTTGGTCACTGCAATTCCATTTTTGAAATGGGCTGGGGGTAAGAGAAAACTAATCAAAGAATTAGAGTTGAGATTTCCAGATGGGATTGGTGAACACATTACAAAATATGCCGAATCGTTTATCGGAGGCGGTGCTCTTTTCTTTCATCTAGTCCAAAATAGTAACCTCAAAGAGTATCTCATTTCAGATGCAAATCCGGAATTATATATCGCATACAAAACTATTCAAGAATCTGTTGAAGATGTGATTGATGAACTGTCTAAACTTGAGGCGAATTACATCAAATCAAATTCTGAAAAGAGAGCAAAATTGTTCTACAAGATTAGAACCGCTTTCAATAAAGGTGTCAAAAAAATAGACCTTGCCGTACCAAATAATGCTAAGAGGACTGCTCAAATTATATTTCTAAATCGTACTTGTTTTAATGGCTTATTCCGAGTAAACAGCAAAGGAGAATTTAACGTACCTCATGGAAGATATGTTAAACCAACCATCAACAATTTTAACAACTTAAGAGCGGTTTCTGCTGTATTACAAAATGTAGAAATCAGATGTGGGGATTATTCAAATTGTGTGGATTGGATAGATGAGAAAACGCTGGTATATTTTGACCCACCATATCGGCCACTTACAACTTCATCTGCATTCACAAGTTACTCAACATCGGCATTTGCTGATGAACAACAAAAACAACTAGCCGAATTCTGTATTAGACTGAAAGATAAAGGTGCATCAGTTATTATTAGCAATTCTGATCCTAAGAATATTGACGTAAATGATGATTTCTTTGAAAACCTTTACGAAGGTTTTCAATTTCATAGCGTACTTGCATCTAGAGCAATAAACTGTGACGGAAAAAAACGTGGTGCGATTAGTGAGTTAATTATCACAAGTTATGAAGTGAATTAATCAACTCTTGAGAAGCGAAAGGAGAGAGTTTGTATCTCCTTAAATTTGAGAGCCGAAATTGGATTAACAACATAGGTGATGTCACCTTTATCGCCATCCCAATTATCAACTAATGCTAACCAATATGATTCCCTCAATCGGTCTGCAGCATAGAATTCGTTCTCAGTCAGATGTGGTTGAACTTTGCGCCCTGAACTTTTCACTTCGACATGAATTTCAGTGTCCCCTTTTTTTGCAATAATATCATATCCATAGCCAGCGTAACGGATATTTGTCGCGATCCAACCTTCATTTTCTAGAAGTTCCTCAACGAATAATTCTGCTTCAAAACCGGTATTAGAAATTGGAGCGAGTGCATCATCAGCCGCTCTCGTTGCAATATCTGGGTAAGGAATTACAGGTTCTTCACCATCTGATAGTGGAGGTATTCGGTACTTACTGGAATGTTTTTCACCATTCCACTCCCAGTTCCCATCTCTTCTCGGTTTTCGAAATGCATTCTTGACAGTCCTCTTGAATCTTATTTCCCCACTCGGTACAAGTTCATTGTCTTCATCATCCAATGCAACACCATGCTCAATCAGTGTGATCAAATCATCGACACTATACCAAGTACCTGGTGTCATCAATTTTGTCAACGCGAGCCTAATCTCATCCTGAGAGTGCATCAACATCATAGAATAAGCGATGGTTCATAATTACTATGTAAACAGAAGATGGTAAGATCCTAATATAGTGTCGGAATAAAGTAAGAACCATGACACTGCATGCAGTGAGCCACTTATTTGATCGAGCCGATGAGAAAATTGTTTGGGTTAATGTACCAAAAGAGGTTGAGAAAGCAATTGTTGAGATAAGCGATGGTGGGCAAAGCGACCTAGATAGGTTATCTTCGAATTTTTATCAAACGAAGATTGAAGCAGAACAAGAATTGACAGATGAACGCTCATCAAGTGTTGGCTTGTGTGCAAAAGACTTCATGGTTTTGGCATATCCAAGATTAAACGATACTCTTCGTGATTGGTGGGTAAAAACCGATGTAGTATATTCCCCACCAAAAACAATGGAAAACCATATCGTTTTTGTCACATCAAAATTATATTTCCCATGGCATCTCCTTCCACTTCGAACAGGCCAAGCAATCGGTATGAGCCATTCGGTCTCAGTGGCACCCAAAGAAAAGTTTGCCGAAGTATTGTTGGGGAATGATGGGGTGCTTTTCTCAAGAGGGAAATTAAAACGAGCAGAGGCTTCATTATATGATGAAATCCCTGGTAGTGGTCTAAAGCGACAATTTGCAATATTTGGGTCGGGGTTGAAGTTTTGGAAGCGCGGAAAGTACGACTTAACCACTGAGAAAGAAATGATTGCTCGCTGTAATGCTGATGGAGTATTAGGTTATGAGTTGGAAAATGTAGAGCAAATCTCATGTAGAGTTATTGGTAAAAATGAGACACAACTCCCATCTGTTTGGTTTCATGAAGGACATGGGCATGAGTACGGACTAGAACTGAATTCAAACAAGGATGGTGAAGTGCGGATGATGAGTGAAAAAGATATCTCAGAACATCTCAAATCTACCAAGGGTACAGTTGAATTTGCTTGGATTTCATCATGCCACAGTATTGAATTAGCAGCTAGAGGAAAATGGCTTGAACAAGGTAAGGTCACAACAATGTTAGGTCACATAGGAATGGGTGATGAATCAGAAGACAACATCGCATTTGAGATGCTTGTTTTGTGTAGATTGAAGCAAGGTGTTAGCATTGGTCACGCTGTTCACTTAGCAAAAAAGGCACTTGACCCTGAGATGCCTGCGTCTGGCTCCTACGCCTTGATTGGCGACCCCCGACTCAAATTCGTCAATTAATTGAGAATTGGATTTCGGCATCATCGATAGTGAAAGAATCTGCACCATCAGGCCATTCACCAATTTCTAGATGGCCTGTTTTTGCCCGAGTTTCAGATTGGACATGAGCCCAGTCGTCTGGATTTAGTTTAGGATTACCCTCACCAAGCCAAACAGTGAGTTCTATTGTAGCATCAACATCAAGGTCCAAGTCTTTTCTCTTCTGCTGAACTCTACGAATAATGTCCCTCGCAAGCCCCTTTGAAAGCAAGTCAGGCGTGGTAGCCATATCAAGGACCAAGGTCACATCAATCGTTTTCTCACCTTCACCGGACCCTCCATTTTCATCGCCTATTCTGCTACCGCCATCGTTAACATCGGAATCTGCACCTACAAAGGTGATGGTTTTTGCAGCGTATCCGTATTTCTCAACCCGCTTGACCTCAACATCTTCTTCTGTGATTTCAAATCCTTCAATCGTGCAACTACCAGCCTGAATCTCAGCCCAAATCTGTTCAGAATCTGCTTCACCAAGCGCCGCCTTAACCTTAGGCAAGTCTGCTCTACACTTAGCGCCAAGCGCACGCCAATTTGGCACTACCTCAATTCTCTGGAAGCTCTCCAAATCATCCTCAGTAGTTAGCGACTCAACATTCAACTCGTCAGCTAGAATTTCGTGGAACTCGGAAATATCTGGCCCACCAACAAGCCAACCTGCTTGACATGGTAATCTCTGTCTGCGGTCTGCCTCAACTCTAACTCTTCTACCAGCCTCAGCCAATGCTCTAGTCAACGCCATTCTCTCTTCAAGAGGTGGGTTTTGTGGCGGTAAATCACGGTCAGCATCTACTGCCGCCGGTAAATTTCCAGGGGTTCCAAGAGGCCAGTCAGCCAAGTGAACTGAAACTCCAGTCAAATTTGTGTAAATATCATCAACCATGTAAGGTGCTACCGGCGCCACCAACCTGCAGACTGTGACCAATACCTCATGCAATGTGTGTTGACAAGCCAACTTGTCAGCCGACTCAGCATCATCCCAAAGCCTACGCCGGCTTCTTCGAACATACCAGTTAGACAAATCATTGACGACAAAGTCCTCCAATTCTCGACATGCCTTGTGGAAGTCCCAACCCTCAAACTGGTCGTGATAATCCTGTGCTACACTAGCCAAGCGTGAGAGTAACCACTGGTCCAATGGGGCTCTTTCTTCTACCGGAATTTGCGAGCCATTCTCTGGATTGAATCCATCAAGAGCCGCATAGTTAGCATGGAATTTGTAGACATTCCACAATGTCAGGAACATTTTCGCGTAAGTTTCTCTAACACCATTAGGATCGAATTTCAGTGGATTCCACGGCGCACCAGCAGTCACCATGTACCATCGTGTTGCATCCGCCCCTTCGCGGTTGAAATGGTCCCACGGGTCTACAATATTGCCTTTTGATTTTGACATCTTTTTGCCTTCTGCA
>JAERSV010000042.1 GCA_016845345.1 Methanobacteriota archaeon | reverse complement strand
AATGTACTCCTTCAACAATCCTATCCGTCTTACGATTATACCTTATCCCCATGACTGCTAATACTACAATTCCTGCAATCATTACTGCAATTAATATGTACCAGATTGCAGGGGTATCCGTCGATTCATCTTCGGGGTTAGTTTCTTCATTTCCTGTTTGATTTGATGTATCGTTTATTGTCGGACAACCTTGATTTGCAATCAACCCATGCAGGTTAGGACAATTATCTGCTGAATCGATTACACCATCACCATCAGAATCAAGGTTGTTATTACCATTGTTTTCAGAACCATTTTGAGTTGTATTTCCGTCACTAGAGTAGACTATCCAAACCGACGTCCAATTGCGACTAATTGAATCGCCATCATCAGGGACTCCAGTTAATCTAAGGTGAAGGTAATTTTTTCCTACCACCGGATTAATACTCAAATTCTCAATGACAGCATCTGTTGAAGTCCAGACTTGGATTGCAACATATTCCGAATTGATTGGGCTGGAAGTCTCATTATTCAAAGCAAATTCTAACCGAATGATATCGGTATTATCAGCAGCAGAATCCCATGAGATATCTAGGTACCATAATGATGCATCATTAGATACCAATAATACTAAATTTATCGGCAACCAAAATGGCAATTCTTCATCACAGTTTTCACTGTCTGTTGGATAAAGGTCAATTGGCAGACCGGTTGCAGAACTGGTTGGACAACCATCTCCATCTAAGTCCGACCACGCCATGAAATCCAGTGGGAAAGCATCTCCAGCCTCAACTCGTAAACCAGCATTATCTAACGTAAAAGTGTAATTATCACCATAACCATCACCATCAAAGTCATTGCATTGTGTAGGGTCTGTGATGAAAGCATCCCCTGCTTCGTTTATTCGCAACCCATTGTCATCACCATGTGTGTAATTATCTCCGCAACCATCTCCATCCAAATCTCGATATTGGGATGCATCGTTGATGAAAGCATCACCAGATTCACCAACCCTCAGACCATCATTACCAACCGTGAAGGAGTATTCATCACCATGACTATCGCCATCAGTATCACGCCATTGAGAAGCCATGTTAGGGAAAGCATCAGCGGCCCCAAGAGGGTGAGCAAGCCAAGAGGTATCAGCATCACTGTAACCATCCCCATCACTATCTGGGCACCCATTTCTATCTTGGTAACTAGTCCCTTGTGTGTTTAGGCAGTGATCACCGTTTGGCTGGGTTTGGTCATCCCCCCATCCATCTCCATCGCTATCTTCATGCTGAGTTGGGTCATTTGGGAAATCATCATCCACATCAATCCAGCCATCACCATCGGCATCCTGTTTGAGCACTAGCATAGTACCAGTGTGGTTCACCACAACCAAAGACTGGTCACTCGGAAATACATCTAAACCCCGTGGAATATGGGTCATTTGATAGGAATTGACTAACGAACTATTTTGAATATCATAGAATTCTAACTGTCCTGTCAGTGAATTTTGGGCATTTCCAGTTGCAATTACTATCACACCTTCATTGAGTAATTCTGCGAAAGCAAAGGGTTCTGCACCCAGCGTAATTTGCTGCATCGGAGATTGGCTTTGAATATCCCACATGATTAGTTGTTTATCCCAACCTGCAGTTACTAACAAGTCGGCACCTGGCATCCATTCCGTAACCCCGGCATACCCACTGTGTGAGTATGGTGAACCATCATCCATCCAATTCTGTGGATTAGGGTCACTTGTGTTCCACAATCTTACACCACCTGTTTGACCAACAGAAGCCAAGATTGTGCCAAAATCATTGAAAGCCATTGTCCAATGAGATTCTGAATATTGCCATTCATTGAAGAATTGTCCAGACATTGGTTCAATGATAGCGACGTGACCATCTAATGAGGTATTGAGGGTATTTGATGACCAAGATATTGCTGCATAATTACTGGTTTGATGCATGGCAATTCTACCAAAAGCACCTACCGTTTTGTGATCTCTTAAGTCAAATGTCCAAGACCATTTACTAAATTCATTACAGGCAATAATCACTCCGTCGCTGAAAGCTACTATGGCTTCATCATTAATCCAATCTACCGATTTGGCGAATGGAATTTCGTACACAACCATTCCAAACTCTGGATGGAAACACTGACGGTCAATTGAGCCATTTTCAGCGCGTACGGTTACTACGCCGGATGAATCTGCGATGGCAACTAAATCAACAATAGGGTGAACTGCAATTTCCCTTATATGCGCAGGGCCTAATCTCCTGTATGGTAGAATTTCAAAAGTGGTGACATCAATAACCCAAATCTCAATTGAACCATCCCTACCAGCAGATGCCATCAATTGGTTTGCTGTAGTTTGTGCTGAAATTGAGGCTGTAGTTACCGCAGTGATATCCTCTGGAATTGAACTTGAACCTGATTTTACAGCATGCCATCCAAAATCTGTTTGAATTTGTCCTGCAGTATCAATAAATGATATCCTGCCCGGATCGTATAATCCGACTCCAAGGTAAGATCCATCTGGAAGCCATCTAAGACTACTGACGTTTTGTGGAATCGGTGAATACCAAAATACCGAGCCATCTACCTCAGCATATGCAGTAGCAACGCCCTCCCAAACATTTGGTTGACTAGGAAGTGGGTGATTGTAAGCAATCGTATAACTTCCCCCGCCAGGCTCCCAAGTCACTGCCCAAGCACTTGAGTTATCACCACCAACAAAGCGTTCCCACTGGAGTCCTCCAGTTGCAACATCAACTCCATACACGACATCTCGATAAGTGACATTTCCATCAGAATACGTGGTCAAATTTCGACCTATGGCAGCAACCATTGCACCATTAGGTGAAATTGCACAATCTACCGACCAATATTGAGGGAAGAAATGTTGTGCATTGGCTGGTGAACCATCGATGAAATGAGATAAATCGGCAATTACAATTTCACCACCCATGTTCATCTGGTTGATGTTACCACAAAATGCCACTTTTGAATGGTTCAAAGAGGCATCTAATCCCCAGAGATATCCACTATATGTTCCCGCCAGAGCATCGCTCCATTGACCTGAGCGCATTTGTGTAGATGTGTGAGGCTTGGAAGAACCATCATCAACAACTTGGTATGAATACCAATTGGTTCCTGAATCTGCCACTAACACCCAATCATTAGAAAGCCAAACAACATCAACTATCGCCGCAGAGTGGTGGATCCATAATAGAACACGGCCATCTGAAATATTCCAAACAAAGAGCCTATTATCTGAAATCTCAACTCCTGCTATCTTAGTGGCATCTGGACTGAAGTCCAAGTCCCAAAGCGGGCCTTTAGGATCTGGTTGCCAAGTATTAGCAGACCAACCTGATTGAATAGGTGGGGAATCATTAATCTGCCACTGGCTAGCCACTGATTTAGCAATCGGCTGTTTCTCATTTAATTCAGAATTTGTTGGGATTTCAGATGTGCAAAATATTTGCTGTGAAGAGACAATCAAAATCATCACAAGAAGCAGCGACTTGGACTTCATCAAACCCGGAGATAAGCCCTCACACTTTGACCTTCGGGCCAAATGACCTCCCTTAGGGAGGACTTTCTTCATTTTCGGCAATTCCAAAGGGGTGCGCGAACCCACTTAAGCGCCCCTATTGCGAGCGTCAAGGTTAAGGCGACTTTAGTGAGGCTAGGTACATGCGCCATTTAATTGACCGCGTGTTAGAACTACAAGAGGAAGAGAAATCCTCGACAGAAGAGATTGAAGAAAGCACGGTTGAAACCAATCATGGTGATGACGAGTTAGTAGAACTATTAGCAAGTTTAGCCCCAAGAATTCGTGTTTTTGGATGCGGGGGATGTGGTTGTAACACCGTTCAGCGCTTAGAAGATGAAGGCTTATTGGCTGGTGACCATATCTCTGGATTTGCTGTTAACACCGATGCCCAGCACCTATTACGTTCTCAACTTAACAAAAAAATCCTTATTGGTAGGACTGCTCGTGGCCGAGGTGCTGGTGGAGATCCTGAAAAAGGTGAGAAAGCTGCTTATGAATCTGAGCGCACACTTGTCAATATTGTTGACGATTGTGACCTTGCATTTGTTACAGCCGGACTTGGTGGTGGTACAGGAACTGGGTCGGCTCACGTAGTTGCAAGACTGGCAAAAGCCGCTGGAGCCCTAACCATTGCAGTAGTCACCTATCCATTCGTTTCAGAAGGTACTCTTCGCCGACAAAATGCTGAATGGGGATTAGAGAGATTACGTGAAGTATGCGATACAGTTGTGGTACTCCCTAATGAAAAATTGTTAGAGGTTGAAGGCGTCAAAGATTTGCCCATAGAAGCAGCCTTCCGAGTCGCTGACGAATTGCTAATGCGTTCAATTGCTGGTGTCACAGAAATGATTACCAAAGAAGGTCTAGTTAACCTCGACTTTGAGGATTTGAGAAGTGTGATGCTAAACGGCGGTGGAATGGCAATGATTGGCCTAGGAGAAGCAACTGGCAATGAGCGTGCTATTGATGCAACTGCAGAAGCCCTATCCTCACCACTTCTTGATATTGACATCTCTGATGCTCGCGGTGCTCTAGTCAATGTTGTTGGCGGTCCATCACTAACACTAGGAGAAGCAGAACGATGCGCGCAAGAAATACGAGAGCGAATTAACCCCTATGCTAGGATTATTTGGGGTGCTACAGTTGACCAAAGTATGGGCAACGAGTTGCGTGTTTTGTTAGTTTTGACCGGCGTTAAAAGTCAGCAGATTTTTGGCGCTACTGCACATCAACAAATGCGTACAATGCGCAATCGTAGTCTGGAATTCATCAATTGAATTGACCCGTTGATGTTAAAGAGGACCCCCATGTCGGCATGAACCCTAAAGGGGTTCAGCCATGGCTAGTGAAGACTCTACAAGTAAGTCCTTTGAGGACCGAGTTCAAGCTCGACAAGACCAATTTGAGACATGGGTCCGCAGTTTTGGTCGCGGTTCATGGGCTCGTATTATTCGTATGGCCCGCAAACCTAGTAAGATGGAGTTTAGACAAACCATCTGGGTTTGCGGAATAGGCATGTTTGTACTGGGTTTCATCGGCTTTGTTATGTTGTGGTTGATGGATACTGAATTACCCAAGTTCTTCCGCTGGTTAATTGGATGATCAAATTTTAGAAATGGAGGTCTCAAAATGTCTGATGGATTCATAGTTTTTATTCGGCACGAAGACAAGTTGCTCTTACTGAAGCGTGGCGAGGAAGTCACCGATTTCGCAAATTGCTGGGATGGAGTTTACGGGGTTGGAGACCACAATGACCTTGACCACGTGTTCATGAGAATTGAAGACTCAACAGGTATTCAATCATCCTCCCTAACCTTCGTTCGAATGGGAGATGCACGTGGAATTGAATTTGGAAACCGACTAAACGAGGTTACTCCAATTCTTTTTGTTAGTGACACCTCAGAAGTAGAACCACGCACCCTTTACGACGAAGCAATGTGGGTTGACCCTGGCTATCTCAATGTCTTGAGCCCAGATGAGATGGATAATTCAGAAGACGATATTTCCGCAATTCAAAGCAGACCAACGGTTTCCCAACTTGGAGATATGTATGGAGATGTCTCAAGTTTCCTATACATGCTAAAAACGACAATTGGTCAAGAACAGAAAATCGCCAATGAAATACACGCACGTATTTCTGGAACCGGCTCACTGAGAGATGTTCAAGGCGAAGTATTCTCAGTTATTCATCCTCGTCTCATGCGCGGATATATCTTTGTTGAAGCGAGTGCAAAGCACCACGTTGAGAAATTGATTGGACGTGCTGGTGGTGTAACCACACCAATGCGTGGTTGTTCCAAAGTTCTTCCAGGTGAAGCACCCTTAGGTGTTGTTTCCAATTATCTTGAGCCGAAATCGGCAACTGCTGGCATAGAAGTTGGTAGTGTTGTTGAAATCAGAGTGGGCCATTTCAAAGGAAACCGCGCCCGTGTAACTGGAGTCGAAGAAGGCAAAGAAGAAGTTACTGTGGAGTTATTCGAAGCAGCAGTACCAATCCCTATCACCATGCGTGCTGACAACGTGCATGTAACGGAGCGTGTTGTCTGAGTACCCCATAGGGTTCTCGCGGCGGTTAAATAGGGGAAGCAGGTCGGCCGAAACCCAAACAATGAGGTGAATCAATGTCAGATAACTGGACTGCACGACGCATACGCACAGCAGTTATTGGCAAGGGCATCAAATTCAATGGCTCTTGGGAAGGAGAAACAGATGTTGGTTCAGACCCATCTGTTCACAATATTACACTTGACCAAATCATCACAATCTCAAAAGAGAAGGCAGATGATTTGTCTGGTAAAGATGTCAAGCAACGCTCATTAGAAGTCATGGGAACATGTGTATCTATGCGTTGCCACATTGAAGGCATCGTGCCAAAGGATTTCATAAAGCAGGTGAAAGCAGGAGATCATGACGACAAATTCAATTGAACCACGGGTTGCGGGAGAGGGAAACCTCGCTGACCGCAGGGGTGAGAAAAAATGGAAGAACAAATTACTGAAGCAGTGAAAAAAGCGCTTGGAGAAGCGCCAGAGCGAAAGTTCGTTGAGAGCGTTGAAATGGCGTTTACCATCAAAGATGTCGATTTGAAAAATCCAACAAACAGAATTGAAGAAAATGTCCGCCTCCCACACGGGCGCGGTAAGAAAGTCAGCGTTGCAATGTTTGCAGAAGGTGAAATGGCAACTAAAGCAAAGGCTGCTGGAATCGTTGTCATTGACCCGAATAAAATTGAGGATTTAGGCGGGGACCGGCAAAAAGCAAGAAAGTTGGCACGAAAGCACGACTTTTTCCTCTCAGAAGTTCCACATATGGCAACAATTGGAAGATTCCTTGGAATTGTCCTTGGTCCTCGTGGAAAGATGCCTCGTCCAGTTCCACCTAATGTTGACCCTGCAATGATTGCAGAAGGGCTTGGAAGCACTGCTATTATTCGTAGTCGAGATAAAGTCACATTCCACACAATTGTAGGGGCAAGAAGCCAAACTGAATTACACATCTCAGAAAACGCATTTGAGATGTGGAAGCGTGTAACATCAAAGTTAGAACGTGGTGCAGACAATATTCGTTCACTCTACATCAAGACCAGCATGGGTCCTGCTATCAAAGTGGAGGTGCTGATTTGATGATTCCAAAAGTAATGGGTTGGAAGAAAGACAGAGTTGGCGAACTTACTGAAATCCTCCAACAAGATGGAGTGATTGGAATTGTTGACACTACTGGTGTACCAGCAACTGCAATGCTAGGTATGCGAGCAGAATTGCGCTCAAAGATGAGCCTCACAATGGCAAAGAAGACCCTATTCCGGATTGCATGGAAAAATGCAGGTTTTGACGAAGATAGATTAGAGACATTGATGGAAAGCGCTGAACAGCCAGTTCTTGTTCACTCTTCAACCCTGAACGCATTCCAATTGTTCAACGAATTAGAAAAGACTCGCACAGGCCGCTCCGCAAAAGAAGGAGATATCGCCCCTCAGGATATTGTAGTAGAAGCGGGCGAAACTGATTTCGCTCCCGGTCCAATTGTCGGAGAATTATCCGCTGTTGGTATCCCAGCCAAGATTGACAAGGGCAAAGTAATGATTCAGAAAACTGTTACTGTCGTTAATCAAGGTGATGAAATTCCTGGTGACCTCGGTTTAATGTTAGACAAACTTGGAGTGAAACCGATTGAAATTGGAATTATTCTCTGCGGTGCTATACAAGATGGCATCCTGATGCCACCTGAGGACCTTGACCTTGACCTTGATGGATTTAGAGGCAAGATTGCACAAGCGGTTTCCACCTCATTCAATGTTGCCTGCAACGTACGATGGTTGACACCAGAAACAATGCCATCTCTACTATCTAAAGCGAAGAGCGAAGCGCTCTCCGTGGCTGTTGAGGCCGGTATCACTAACAGTGAAACCATGCCTCTATTCATCTCCCGTGCAAATTCACGGGCTATGGCCCTCGCGGGTCAACTAGATTCCTCCGCTCTTGACGAAGAATTGTCGAGTATGCTCGGCGCTGCAACTACAGTTGCCGCCGCAGCTCCTGCTGAAGCCGCACCTGAAGAGGAAGCGGCTGAAGAGGATTCAGCGGAGGAAGAAGAGGACGGCTTTGACGGCCTCGGTGACCTATTTGGTTGAAAGGAAGTGAGAAAAAATGGAATATGTATATGCTGCAATGTTATTGCACTCAGCAGAGAATGAGATCAACGAAAAGAATGTCGGTGCGGTCCTGAAGGCCGCTGGCGTATCAGGTGACGATGCACGCGTGAAAGCGCTTGTAGCTAGCCTTGGTGAAGTCGATATCGGAGAAGCGATGAGCGCTGCTATCGCTGCACCGGTTGCCGCTGCTGCACCTAGTGGTGCTGCCCCTGCCGCAGATGCTGCTGCTCCCGCTGAGGAAGCAGCTGTTGAAGAGGAAGAGGATGACACAAGTTTCGAAGGTCTTGGCTCTCTATTTGGCTGAGTTGGAAACAACAGACGACAACATCGCCCGCCGCCATACGCGGTACGCTCAACAGTGCGGATGCTCATCTCTGAGGTCCATTTGATTGAAATTTGATTCAATCCTATGAAATCTCGGTCTAACTGAAGATATCTTTGCAATTGATTATCACAAATGAATGGAAGCGAGTATCATGGCTGTACCACGGCACCTCAAGGTTGAGACGAGTATCTCACCTACAGATGCAGTCAGAGCACTTCGCCAAATAATTGGCGAAGCAAATTGGTCAGCCCGTAGGCTCAGTGGAAGCAGGCTAATTGATCGATGGGCAGTTATCGTGCCTATCGCCCAAGCGGCAAGAACAATTGGTATCGTAATTGAAAATGGGCCCTTGAAAGATGTTGGAATGGAAGCATATAGTCACGTACAGGGTGCGGCTGGTTCTCTAACCATAGTTGAATGGCTCATCCCCAATGAACTTGAAAAAGAATGGCGTGTGTTATTCGCTCAATGGACAAGTCGTCTCCCAAAATGCCCTTGGAAATGGACCTTTAGAGAACGTTCAACCATCGGTTTTCTCTTACCCGTTTGGAGACGATCAAAAAGGACTTTCAAAAATCAAGGTGTTGATGTCAATAAATCTGCTTGGCCAGATACAAACTTACCTTCTTGGCCACCTTCTGAATGGATTGTTTCTGCAGAAGAAGAGTAAACCACCTATGGTGGCACATTGATAACACAGGGGCGACCCACATATGGTTGAGGCGAGGTAATGTCAGGGCTTGAGAAATTATTTGGTTCTCAGCGAGCAATCACTATTTTGGTGGTTTCAGTTGTTTTCGCGATTGTTTTTCCTGCTTATTTTTCCTTTATGGCTACTAATTCTGACGCACTTGGAGGGGGTTCCTCAGGCGCAAAAGGTATGTGGCAAGTTGATTTCATTCAAGACAATATCACCTCTGACGAAACTATGAATCTTGGTGATGGCGAGCAAGGCGATTACTTCTTTGAGTTAGACGCCGGAGATATGATGATTGGATTTGTTGAAATCACCGTTAGTTGCAATGACAATGACGAACCGGGACCAGGAGCAACAGACTCTGTCGATGTTGCAACTGATTTCTCAGGGGTAGAAGGAACACCAGATGATGAATCGGGTAGTGGCTCTTGCAATGGAGATGCTGTTAGTTTTACAATCCAAATCACACCTGACTGGGATGGTTCATCCTATATTGCAGATGGCGTTAGTAAAAATGACATTGAGGCACAATGGAATGATGGCGGGAATGGTTCTGGTGAATGGTTAACTTCAGTAATCCTTGATGTCAACACACCTACTCTTGGGCCAATCCCAAATGTGCTTGATGATAGTGAAGACGTCACCGTCTCATGGCGAGCAGCAGTCTACTCACTAGAAATTACAGCAGTAGCCGAGGATATCTGAAGGTGAATATACGTGGCGCTCATCGGATTCGATGAATTCCACATGGGTTCTTCTATGGCAAACCCAGAGGCTGATGGTTTAACAGAACTAGCAAATTTACTTGAACAAAACAATCACAAATTAGAATTTATCAAAACAGGATTAGATTCCTTGGAAAATCTTCCTTGGGATCTAATAATAATTCCATTCCCGAAAAATCAATTCAATGAAGATGAAATGGCTGCATTACAATCTCACTTGGAAAATGGAAAATCAATCCTCCTTCTAGCAGAATGGGGTGATTTATTCGGTCATGTTGACTTCCTCAATAAACTTACAACTCCTTGTGGAATAGAGATTCAAAAAGACAGGGTTACTGACCATGAGGAACATGTTACTCAGAAGGTTAAGTTGGCCGGGGTTGTGCTTGGGGAACAATCAGTCCCACACTTTGTCCGGGTTCATAATTTTGCAGACCATCCTATCACACATGGCATAAGTGAACTGATTTACTTCTCAGGGTGCTCTCTCAGAGTGAGTGGAGGGGCTATCCCATTAGCATCTACTTCCGCATCGTCGTTTGGAGATATTGACTTAGATTCGACTCTTGATGAAGATGAAATTCAGGGGGAGTTACCGATCGCCGCTGTTAGTGAAATGAATGGTCGTTTAGTCGTAGTTGGAGATAGCAACATCGCCGCTAACGGTTACATTGAACAAGGTGACAACCTATTGTTTGTGCAACAAGCAATTGAATGGTTATCATTCAATATTTAAAAAAAGCAAGGTTAAACTTCTGTTATACTGCCGGACTAAAGCTAATATGCCATTACTTATTCCCCTACAATACATGGTAGCCGTATTCTTCACTATTGGGGTAGTAACTTTCGTTTTGGCACTCTTCTTAGGGAGTTTCTTGAGAATTATTAGACATTGGGAAGGAGCAGTCGTTTTCCGACTTGGTTCCTATAAAGGTGTATTATCGCCTGGAATTAGAGTTGTTATCCCATTTCTAGACCGAATGGTAAGGTGGGATTTACGTCTCCTGATTAACGATGTTCCGGGACAATCAGTTGTCACTAAAGACAATATTTCTCTGACGATTGATGCTGTTATTTTCTACCGTGTCAGAGATCCTGGTGATGCTGTAAACAAGGTTACCAATGCGCGTGCATCAATCGGAATGGCTGCAATGGGTGCTCTCCGTGATGTGTTTGGTTCAGTTCCTCTTGATGAAGTTCTCCAAGAAAGAGAAGCTGTTGCTGAAAGAATCCGAATTAATTTAGATGATGCTACCGATCCATGGGGAATTGATGTTAGACATGTGGAACTAACTGATATGCAACTACCACATGATTTGACTAGAGCCATGGCAAAGGAGGCTGAGGCTGACAGAGAGGCACGCTCAAGAGTCATCAAAGCAAGTGCTGAGCGTGAGTCTGCAAGCAAGTTGGCAGAGGCACAAGAGTTGTTTGCTCGATTCCCAGCACTAATGGAATTGCGCCGATTACAAGTTCTATCAGAAGTTGGAGCAGAAAACAATGCTACACGTATTATGATGCTACCAGATACCCTTCTAGACATTAGTAATGGCCCCCTTGGTGAACTTCTTTCAGGAGGTGGTAAGTGATGGCTGTCTTGTTTGAACTATTTTGTGGCGTCATTGTTGGATTATTTGCTGCCGCACTAATACTTGGGCTAAAGGCAGCGGGAGGAATGTTTACTGCTGCTGGAGGCGAACCAACTGCTCACCCACCTAGAGGTACATGGCCAAGGAGAGGATGGATTACCGTTCTTGACCAATACGAACGTGCAATCAAATTCCGCTTTGGAAAACCGGTAAAAGTGAACGGAGTTGGTTTAGGATTCCGATGGCCAATAATTGATATGTTCCTAGCAGTTGATATACGTGACCGCCCAGAAAATATTCCTGGTCAAGTCTGTATTACTAGAGACAACGTTAGTATCAAAGTGGATGGAGTCGTGTACTGGAAAGTCATTGACCCTATGACTTCTGTATTGGCTGTTTCAGACCCTGCAACAGTAATTCGTCAGGCAACAATGTCTACTCTGCGAGTCGTAATTGGTGAATATACATTGGACGAATTGCTTTCCAAGAGAGAAACCATTGCTAACCGAATGGAGGATATTCTTGATACTTTTTCACTACCACTTGGAATAGACATTACTCGAATTGATATCACAGATGTAGTTATTCCAACCGATATGCAAAGAGCAATTGCTCGTGAAGCAGAAGCACAAAGAGAGCGCAAAGCAAGACTACGACGTGCTGAAGGAGAAGTTGAAGCGGTCAAGAATCTCGCTCACGCGGCTAATACCATGGCAGAGAATCCTGAGCTTCTAGAATTGCGCCGCCTACAAACAGTAGGAGAATTGGGTATGGAACAACACACACTCATTACTCTAGTTCTACCATATGATTATGGAAGATTAGGTGGTGTTGGTAAAGGAATAAAGGCATTCACAATAGAAGATAATGAAGCATTCCTTTCATCATTGAAGACTATTGATGCTGACGATTTATTGCAAACAGATGCCGATTTACATGAAGTTATTGAATCTGAAAACACTGAAGGTGAGGCGCCACCTGCGATGGATCAGGCACCTCCACTAGCTACAGATAGCCTGCCATCAGCACCAGACTTCGGCGACATGGAATAACATCCAACCTGAATTGAATTAGATTTCAATCACTTGTCGGAGATACATGCGTTATTGAAATCAGG
Organism: Methanobacteriota archaeon; assembly: GCA_016845345.1. Classification (GTDB taxonomy): domain Archaea; phylum Thermoplasmatota; class Poseidoniia; order Poseidoniales; family Thalassarchaeaceae; genus MGIIb-Q1. Next base: position 55 of record JAERSV010000042.1, on the reverse strand, counting down.
TTTTAGCATGAATTTTGATGACATCATTGTCAGATAGTTCATGGTCTGAGCCAAT
>JAERSV010000041.1 GCA_016845345.1 Methanobacteriota archaeon | reverse complement strand
ATTTTTCTTGGTTAATCGATATTTCCGCTCTTTCAAGTCATTCTGATACCGGTTACCAAATTCACTCCCGTGCTCAGCAATCCATTTTGAGAATTTGAGCACCCCGCGCGGCTCTTCATCGGATGCCATCAAGCCGCGTTTCAATCCCTTAATCTCCGCTCTTGTGATTACTAAATCTTGCAAAATCACTCCAAGGAATTTTCCAAACATCCAACCAACCAATGAGGGTATTGGAAGTATTATCCTACGCAAACCCATTGATTTCGCCATTAGCCCGATGTACTCTTTGTAGCGGAAGGTTTCAGGACCCGTAACATCAATTGTCACATTTTCTCGCAACTCTCCTTGCTCTACGGCAATCCTTGCAACATCCTTCACGTGTACTGGTTGGATAGGATAGTTACCCATGCCAAACACCCCGAACACCGGGAATTTCCTAAGCATCCACGCAATATTGTTGATCAGCACATTCCTCCCCCCACCAAACAATACAGTTGGCCTGAGAATAGCGTAGGAATGACTAGACTCGTTGAGAATTTTTTCCACCGCAACCTTGCCACGGAAGTAAGTCCAATCTGGTGCTTTATCTGGATGAGCCACCGAGAAATGAATGATTCTTTCAACCCCTGCTTCGGCTGCAGCAGCAAACAATTTTCTACTATTTTCAACAGCAATTCCGTGGTCAAAGTTTTTGCTATGATGATTATACCTAACCCAGTAAGTATTGTACAGAACTTCTGCTCCTCGCAGTGATTCAACCAATGCCTCATGGTTTTCAAAATCAATCGGATGAACCTCGACCCTGCCATCAAAAGGGTCGTCCCTGCCTATCGCGTTGGTCAGAGTTCTCACACGCACACCCTTCTCAAGAAGGCGGTGAGCAATCCATCGCCCAGAGTAACCAAAAGCGCCGGTCACGACATGAAGAGCCTCGGTCATTGAGGTTGGCTTTACACCATGAGATAAAGCCATGATGCTGTTCAAGGTGAATCTACAAGGTGGCCACGGGGATGCCTATAATAAAAATCCAAAGAAACGGACCCAGGGGATGCCTATAATAAAAAACCAAAGTATGAAAGCAAAAAGTGCCCCAATTGCCTCTTCGGAATTCCCTTTCTTATAGGCCGTTGTTGTAATAATGATGCCTGCAGTTGGCCAAATACAAACCCCTGAACAAAGCATAAAAAGCCAGAGAAAAATAGACTCCCCAAATACGAACTCGCCAATGTACCAAAGCCCCCATAAAAGCACAAATAATGCAGGAGGAGTTACAAATCCACCCATAAAACCAAGAATATTAATTTTATCTTGTTTTGGCTCAAGAGCTTCTTCTACTGAATCAACATCTCTTAGAATAATTGGTCTTGGGGCAGTTGCATCGGGTACCCCTTCTTCATCCATGGTATCCCATCTATTGTGAATATAATAAACAAATTCCCTGCATTACTTCACAGCAGGTGTAGTTGAGGTTACAACATCAACTGTTGTTGTCAAGCCATTCTTGCCCGTAGTAATTCCATTGCTCTTGAGTCCACCCTGTGGGCAAACCTTCAGCAGGAATTGGAGGGGGGCCTTGTTGTACCGGCTCTGACACAGGTGCTGGCGGCGGTGGGGCTTCAACAACCGGAGGTGGAGCGGTGTCCATTGGTGGCGGTGCAACAAGCGCAGGTGGAGGTGGTGCATCGAAAGCACCCATCGGTGGCGGAGTCGCGCCCATTGGTGGTGGCGGAGCCGCCATTAGTTGGCCAAGTGCTTGTGAGGAATCATCCGATTTCCGACGCATAATCATGAGAGTAGAAACGCCGATTAAACCAGCAATCAAAACAGAAATGAGAATAATCATTGGCAGTTGACTCTTGATATGCCGTTCGGCATCTTGTGGATAGTAGTCAGCCGCGTCAGACCAACCATCACCATCGGTGTCAACACATCCAAGCCTATCTTTTGTCGAGGTGCCCGCGACTTCTGGACAATCATCAGAAAGGTTTGTGCCCGTTTGGTCAGAGTAATTATCCCCATCAATATCTGTCCACAGTAATTTGTGATTTGGATACGCGTCTCCCTCATCAGACCACCCATCGCCATCACTATCCACACAACCTAAACGGTCTAGAGTTGAGTTACCCCAGATATTTACACAATCGTCAGGAGTTATCGCTGGTGCTAAATTGTCGCCATAACCATCATCGTCTGAATCTAACCATTGGGTTGGGTCATATTCGAAGTCATCTCCTTCATCGGACCAACCATCTTCGTCAGTGTCGAGGCATCCAAGTCTATCCTCTGTACTGGTGCCATATTCAGTCGGGCAAATGTCAGCCATATTCGCTGGTGCAGGGTTATCTCCATAACCATCTAAGTCAGAGTCACTCCACTGCGTGTTGTCACCAGGGAATGCATCGGCACCGTCATCTGTTGTCCAAACTGTTGAAGGGTTGGAGTATCCATCTTCGTCAAAATCAAGGCATCCAAGCCGATCAATGGTTGAATAACCCTCTTGCAAAGGACACCAATCTCCATCCGTGCCGTCAATATTGTCGCCATAACCATCCTCGTCACTATCACGCCATTGCGTTGCATCTGTAGGATAGTCGTCCTCTATGTCTGCCCAACTATCACCATCACCATCTGGACAGCCTTTGTTTTCACCTGAAGTAGCAGTACCAACCACGTTAGAACAACCATCCTCTGAATCGCTGAATCCATCATCGTCATCATCAGTGTCTTCACCGTTGTCTTCACAACCATCTCTATCAGCGTCGTTAGAAGGTGTTGAACTAAATGAAAGAGGACTTGTAGGGCATCGGTCAAATTGTGGCCATCCAACTACACAGCCAGATACGGCAGTTGAGCCATCACAGATGAAATCATCATCATCATCAAGGTCTTCTGTAGCATCACGACAACCATCTGAGTCATAATCAGTTGAAGATGAATTACTAATCCATCCCAACTCTCCCTTAGAGCAATCATCCATACCATCGCTGATTCCATCGTTGTCGTCATCAAGGTCCTCAGGGCGGTCATCTTTGCAACCATCTCCATCATGGTCTGTTGTAGGGGTTGAAGTCCAACCTGTTTCTCCGAAAGGACAGTCGTCAGCATCACTCAAGTCTGATAGAATACCATCATTGTCATCATCAGGGTCACACACATCACCCATCGAGTCGCCATCGTGGTTCTCCTGACCAGGATTTGCAATATCTGGACAGTTGTCAAGGCTATCACGGGTACCATCAGAATCTGAGTCAGGGAATGGATCTAATCTTACCACTCTATTCAACGCTGCATCAACATACCACAATTTGTCATTAGGACCGACTTCAAGACCCATAATTGAATTCGCATTTGTGTCAACTGTTTGCATTAAAGTGGCACTTTTACCATCAGTTGCTAAGTCAAAAGCACTAATTTTTCCATTTGAGTTTTGGGAAACAAAGAGAGTATCACCATGAAGTGCTATTCCAGAAGGGGCTGAGAGACTAGTTGCAAGAACGCCCCATTCAACGCCTCTAATCTCACTGTATTCAGTTAGCACAGGATCCATCTGTGTACTAGAACCCATGATATTTGTTGAAGTGGTCGTTGTGTCGTCTGTGTTGACCCAGAGAACTCGACCTGCTCCAGTATCAGAGATATAGAGAATGCCATTCGCTTTGTCTAAAATCATGTGGCCTGGAATATTTGCATTTCGAGTTGGTGTGATTTCGACATACCGTCGTACAACCCCATCATCATGGTCGTCTCCACCAGTATCATGGTCGTTATTGAAATCATAATATACTAACTCTCCATAATATCCATCATTGTACCAGTAAGCATTTCCGGAATCGTGTGCAATACCCATTCCATTAGGACTCTCGTGTAACATATCTAAGTGACTTCCCAACCTTGAGTTTGCTTGATTCTCCATGGCAAAGTGGGAGAGCGAACCTGGCCACAATGCTGGCCCCATGAAATTGTTTGCAGCAGCCTGCCCATTGTACGTATTGCGTGTCTCTTGAGATGTGGCGAAAATGTAATCGAATTCAGAATGAGATTGGCCAAAAGCAAGGGCTGAAACCTCTTCCATGAAATGGTACCCATAAGCATCTTGCCTATTCTGACTTGACTGGCCAGACTGGCCTGCATTTGAGATAATTGTAATACTATCAGTTGCACGATTAACAACCCATAATTCGTTCTGCCGTGATGGGTTTGGGTGGAACTCAAGATCTCTTGGAACATCTAATTGGCTACTCGCAGTAGCAATGATTGTTTCATCAAAACCTGCTCCAAACTGCTCTACATATGTGTGTGAGGTTCGGGTATCACTTACTGCAAAAGTTGTTGGAACTAATAACACCAAAATACTTGAAAACAACATCAAGAAAGTGAAGGCCGTTGCACATGCACGAAGCCTGATATTTGAACGCATATAACAACCGCACCCCCTACCCCTTTATTGTGACTATGCACATTAGAATCAATGCTAGACTGTAGTAAAATTTAGTGATTGTTTTGGGAATGAAGCGATATGTGAGAACCCTGTCTCAGTGATTGACAAAAACGGCGGGGAGTGTTATGGGGCGAATTGGAAGAGGAATTGACGCCACCGCGAAGTGGCTCCTCAAATGGCGAATAATTCGCGCCCCAGCACGATTGATTGCTAACTCTAGATATGCTTACAGTTTGATTACTCGCACAGACCGAGTCAGAACAAATCGATTACGAGACCGCCTGAAACGCGGCATAGTTCCCCAACACGTTTCGATAATCATGGACGGAAACCGACGCTTTGCTTGGTCACAAGACATGGAAAAAGAAGTGGGCCACAAACATGGAAAGGAGAAACTCAAAGAAGTGATGGATTGGGTGCTTGAATTAGGTATTCCATACCTCACAGTTTATGCTCTCTCAACAGAGAATGTCACAGGCCGGGCCAGCGACGAACTTAGCGCACTCTATGCACTCTATATTGCTGGGTTTGACGAGATTCGGGCTGACCCGAAAATCCACCAACGCGGCGTGAAAGTACAGGCTGTTGGCCGCATTGAATTATTGCCTGACGAGGTGCAAGCGGCGATTAAGAGGGCGGAATCTGATACTGCAGATTATGATAATTTCCTGTTCACTGTATGTCTTGCATATGGTGGGCGTGAAGAAATCGTGGATGCTGTGAGAGAGGTTGCTGATGAGCATGCTAAAGGTGGGATTTCATTGAATGACATTGATACAGAAGCGATTTCAAGCCGACTTTACACAGCCGATTTGCCGGACCCCGATTTAGTCATTAGAACTAGTGGGGAAGAGCGAATTTCCAACTTTTTGTTGTGGCAAATCGCATACTCAGAACTACATTTCACAGATGTTCACTGGCCTTCTTTCAGCCGCCAAGACTTGTATGAGGCAATTGATTCCTATCAGAAACGTAAACGTAGATATGGCAATTGACTCGGGTGTAGAGGTTTGACCTTTCAATTGGCGCTGGTGTGGTGTATTGTCTCCAATCGAAACATCTCATTTCTTACCTCAACGACCGAACTTTGATGACTTTATGCGCCGAGATTTGCTTCTCCCTAACTTTTTTCTTGAAGGTCTAGGTCTTGAGAGAATACTTCGATTATAACGGTGAAAGTCCCTACTTGATTTTCGTTTCTTTTTATTTAGTTTCACTGACCTATATCTCGGTCTGTAGTTGCCTCTAATTTTGTTTTTTCGATTTTTAATTCTGGTTTTCCATCCCTTCTTTGCGGCGATGCTGTGTCTCTTTGATTCCCCGTACCAGCCTCTACCTCGCCTTTTTCTGGTCGTTCTTCTTCTCGTCCTTTTAACCCTATATTTCCTCCCATCTTTCCATTCGAATAAACTACCTTTCCATCCCACCATTTTCCGAATATGGCGGAGTACTTTTGAGCCAGGTTGGCTTCTGACATGAATTCTCTTATTGCCTCTTCGATTAGTGTGTTCAAAGTACCTATCAATAGCCTCATTCTTTCCTTCATCAATTAACGTTGAAATCTCTGAACCGGCAAAATGCTTCCGGGCACTCTGTGGAGCATCCTCACCGAATTTACCAGTATTTTGTAGTTGAATGTGATGCCGTGCACGAGGTTGCTCCGTGAATCGTTTTCGATCTTTGAACATCGCTTTAGAAGTCGCTTTTTGATTTGAGAATGCGGTCTTAGATTGGCGTGCTTCCCGTGTTCTATCCCAATAATTTGGTTCATTCACGTCGGACCAGTGATAAGGATTGTAGCGTGCAATTGTTTCTGCCTCTGTCATTGCCTCATCGATATCGAGGTCAGCAGGAGTTTCAGGAAACTCACGTAAAACCCCCTTGCGACGCTTGTCAAATCTTCGCAAATGATGAGTCAACTCATGTACTAAAATTGCAGGCTTGCGGTCTGTTGGATACGACTTGCTTAGTTCAATAGAACTTTGCCCATTCTTAGCCCTCCATGTCCCCGCAAGACCTGCTTCTAATTGCTTAGATTCTATCTTGAGGCCACGCATTGTTCTTCGTTCAGATTCCGAGAAGTTTCTCTTAATCATTCCTGTAATTCGTCCAATTTGGTTCTTGGTAAAGCCAATGAACCGGATACCTTGACGCCTAATCGTGGACCCATCCTTTCTATTCTTTGCCATTTTACTCATTCTCCTGTTTTCTTATTGCATTATTAATTATAAGAGGGGTTTCAGATTTCTTGGTGATGTATGGTTTCTTATTGAGGAATTTCTCCGCACTCATCTTCAGAAAAGTTACACCGAAGAGCCAATCTGTTATACGATTGAGCGAGATGGAATTCTCTTTGGCACTAAATTCCCGACAGCTGATATGCCACCTATCTCCGAAATTGATTATCTTGACTTCATCGGAGGCGAGGAAACAATCAGATTCGTTGTTGACAGTGTTCATCAGACTGAAAAGACGGAAAACTGCTCTAAATGTGGAACTAAATTTGAGTACAGTGACACGATTTGGGTAGAAAAATTGGAATATCCTCCGCCCCCATATGAACGGCCTTACCCGCCTAACGTTAAATTGACGGAGTTCCACCAGTGCTGGGATTGCTATTCTGGAATTATCACACAATGTGATGCCACAATGAGAGGCGGTCCACTCGGACCTCGATAATTTCATTTTCATTTTATTATTGCAATTAGGGTCACAACCTCTATGCTGTAATCTCCACATAAATTGTGACATTCCGCATTTAACGGAGTAAGGGTATCTGAGCAATTCTGCCCAAGCCATTTGATAGCGCATTCATGTCGGGGGGTTATCCAAACCATATAAATACGTGGTATTTACGTCACATATCCCATAAAAGATTGGGTTTCAGTTAAATGTGACTAACACTTCGCATAATTATGGCGAAAGAAGACTGGACAACCGTTTCAATACCCCGTGCCCTCATCAACCGAATTCAACAGGCTATTGACAGCACGGTGCTTGACCATAGTAATCCATCTCAGTTCATCGCTTATGCGTCTCGTATAACGCTCGAACAAGCAATAGATAGAGATTACCGACAACAATTACAGAAGCAACCAACTTCTCAAGTAGAAATGGCTCAATTGCTTAGTAAGGTGAAAGGGCAATTTATTGAAATTTCTGGCGAAGGGGGTTTGAGTAAAGAAGGGAATGAACTTCTGTTAAGGGGGGCGATGGACAATGCTAAAATGCAAATGGCAGAAGGATCTATCACACTAGAACAACTTCTGTCATCTATCGAAGAGTTAGCAAAAAATGAAATTTTTGATCCAGATGATATTGAGAAGTTTCGCTCCGCCATCATAACAATGTACACGAAATCCGAGGAAAATGAATGACTGGTGGTCTATGTCCAACTTGTGGTACCTACGACAACCCAGCATTGACTGTTGATGCTGTCGTTATCAGGGCTAATATGAGCGAATATCAAGATGGCGAGGATAGCGAGAGGCGTGAAGTTCTGCTAATTCGTAGAGGCCAAGAACCATGGAAAGGGGCCTGGGCTTTCCCCGGAGGATTTGTTGATGTTGGCGAGAGTCCTGAAGATGCTGTGGTGCGCGAATTATTTGAAGAATGCAATATCGTTGGCGCTGTCAGCAAAACAGACCCGATAATTGCTGTGCGCGGTGAGCCCAAACGTGACCCGCGCGGACATATTGTAACCATTTTCTACCGGGTTGAAGTCGATGCGACCTCAGACGATCCGATTGCTGGTGATGATGCTGCACACGCAGAATGGGTCAAACTTTCAGAAGTTGACCTTGAAAATATGGGTGCTGACCATGCTGAAATTATTCGGGAAATATGATTTCAATTCGGGCCGGCAGAAAGGCTATAGGAATTTGAGACATGGACAAAGATATGAGTGCACTTTTTACAATGGATAGGTATTACATACAAACCAAATTTTTGAGAATATTTGGCGGAGCCTTTTGGTTCAAAGATGCAAACGACCAAATTATTGCTTACTCAAAACAAAAGCGATTCAAATTAAAAGAAGATATTGTTCTTTATACTGATGAATCGTGTACTCAACCATTAATTGCAATCAAAGCAAGAAGCGTCATAGATTTTGGTGCTACATACGATATTGTAGATGCAACTACTGGTGAAAACCTCGGTGCTGCTCGCCGAAAAGGGCTCAAGTCAATTTTCAAAGATACTTGGAAAATTCTCGATGCTAATGGAAACGAATATGCTGAACTTGTGGAAGATAGCGTTGCAATTTTGAGGAGATTCGTTCCTTTTATTCCAGCAAAATATCACTTCAGTATTCAAGGTCAGCATGACATAATGATGTACCAAAGATTCAATCCAATTATCAAAAAGACCGACATTTTGATTCCAGAAGGACACCCGCTAGATAGGAGAGTTATTGCGGCTGTCGCCTTACTAAATTCAGTAATTGAAGGAAGACAAGGTTGAATTGCCAAAACAGCCAAACTATAGGGCCGCTTTTGCAAGAATTTGAGTTCACAAATCATCTGAGGATTTGTTTTAATTCGTTGTAGCAATCACTCCAACCAACTGCTAAACCATCTCCACGCCGCCGCATCTGTACTGCTTCGCGCCAAGCAGCGACCTCATTATTGAGCACAGGTCCTTTCACAGTGGAGTCTATTCTAAACAACAATCCCCCGCCCAAATGTTGGTCCAAAAACCCTCTTTGAGCCTTGGAAACAAGCAATGTGGGAACTCCTAAGCAGACCGCTTCATGAGCCAATGTCACAGATTCTGATAGCACCCCATGATAATCTGAAATCGCTTGAGGAAGCCCCCACGGGTCGTTGATTAACTGGTTTTCAACAACCGTTGTAACCTCCATTCCTAAGTCGGAAATTAGCGGTTCAGCACTAACCAACTCATCCTTGTCGTGCACTCCTCCGCCCTTCAAAGAACGGTGTAAGATATGTGGGACTGCGCCTTCTTTCAAATCTCTAATTGTGCTGGGTTGAGCGAGATAAACATGAGGGAGTTCTCCATTCAATTTGTGAACCCTGATGCCATTACTATTACAATCTTCAATAAATCCTCCATCGAGATCTTGCCGCCAATTTGGTGTAACAATAACTTCGGTTGCTGATGATAATGCAATTCCGTGGGCGAGGTGATTTACCTCAGTATCTGTGATGTAAATTCGGCGTGGAATTTTGGCCTTTTTAGCGGCATTGAGTTCTAACGCCGCACCCTTGACTACGACTTTTTCTATCGGTTTTCCCGTAATATTTCTGCGCTTTAGAATTGATGTGACTGAGTGAATTCTTCTCAAAGCACGTATTTCTCGTTGTATTGATAATATTCGTCTACCGACTGGACGCTTGACTCTGAGGATATGCCTTTCAGGTAAAGGAGATGAGTTGCTCTCAATCATTGCATCTATTTCAGGCCGTTTAGTTGCTACAATAATGTCCACTGGACTACCACTTTGAATGAACTTGTGAAACAGTTGCATGTGGGCTGGATGGTCGAGTACCCAACAGGTCGGACTCTCTCCCATGATTATCGCTCATACTCTAAGACCATCAATAGAACGGTTAATGGCTCGCCATTACTTGTCAGCATCATGGCAAAGGAACGAATTGAGGTAGAAGGTGGCAAGACATACGGGCCGTACTCACCAGGAGTGAAGTCATATGGTGTAATTTGGTTGGCTGGACAGATTGCTCCAGAAGCAGGAGATGACATTGCTTCTCAGACTGCAGCAAGCCTTGAGAAAATTGATGCACTACTTGCTTCTGCTGGCGTTAGTAAAAATGAAGCCTGCTTTGCTCAGGTGTTACTTGATGACATTAATGACTTCGCCGCAATGAATGAGGTTTACTCGGCGTGGCTCGAGGGTGTTGAAATTCCACCCGCGCGGGCTGCATTTGAAGCAGGTGCGCTACCACGCGGGGCAAAAGTGGAAATCGTTGTCCAAGCAATAGACAACAACTGCTGTTGACATTTGGTAGTGGCGGAAATTCGCGCGTCTCCATTACCGCTTGCGAATAGCGAATCCAGTTCCTGCAAATATCAAAAATGAGGATAGAATAATCAAAAGAACTGAAAATTCTGCTAGATTCAAAATCGGTGGTTTGGATTCTTTTGGTTCTTGACCTATTTCAGAGCCATTGTCTTGATTATCTGATGTGTTTTCATCGCTTAAATTTGTATCTGATTCACCATTTTGGTCCTCCACATTATTGGTTCCTGACTGGTTATTTGAGGTGCCATTTCCAGTCTCGTTTTCTAACGGATTTGTTTCTTTTGTTGTGTTTTCCGTCTCATTGGTTTGGGGTTCATCAATTACCGGGTCAGGGCATCCATCACCATCTAAATCGGGAAGTGAATCAAGAGGTGTGAACGGGCAATTGTCAAGGTCATCATCAACACCATCACCATCGTCCATGTTCCAAACGTAGTGTTAGAATAATCTGGAATACCTGTTGGTTTTGAAGATGATGTGTATACAGGTGTTCCGATAGAACTGTTCACTGATGGCACGCCAAAGCATTGTCCATATGGGTCATTCACTGCTTGTGCAACTCTTGAAAATACAATATTGTCATACGTTCTCCCGCCAGCTTGGCCAATATTGGAATTTTCGCTAATTGAAATATTAGTTGACTGAGAAGCACAAAAAGCAGATTGTGGGTTGAGGGCATAAAACCATGTTGCAAAAGAAAAGTGGTCAGCATAGAGTGGTACAGACATACATGGGTGATTAGTGGCACTCACAAATGCAGGGCCAAATGGTGAGCCAGCGATAGATACGAAATCATACATCATGCCGCCACTTTGATTGTATGGTTGACAAGTGAAAAACTGTCTTGGGGGTAATGATGGGGCAAGTGGAGCCACTTGGCCATCTTCTGTGAGATAACCACCAGGTCCATTGTCGGAATTATTGTGCTCAGAAAGTGCTGTAATGTTTTTTGAAAAGATTGGAGCCGCGACGAGTGAAACGAGATTTTCCTCAGAGATATTTGTTATTGAAAACTGTAAAATTCCAGAAGGGTTTACCTTTTCCATCAAAATTGGTTGTCCTGAAATCATCATTGTGTATTCTAGAGAATAATTATTTGGAATCAACAACATCTCTGGGTCAAATCCACAGATGGAAATTTCACCTATTAATTCTGAATCTGTGGAGAGTTTGTTCAGATTCCAAGACACTTGAAGTCTACCCTCAAAATCACATGGAGTGGAATCCATTTCGTCTTCTGATGAATACCATTCTTCATTCAAAAAATCTAATTCCATAGAATCAGTCGATGATTGAAAGTTTAAAAAAATTAACAAAGTCACCATTAACAAAGAGGATACAAAACATCTACTTGACATTAATATTCGCTCGTTAAAAAATTAATATATAGTCTCCTCCGTTATGATTTCAGGTCAGAAATTACGATTCTAAGTAGTGGCGCTTTTAGAGAAGTGGCGACTCGCCCAATCCAATGGAGCCAGTAGAGTGGCCAACTGACTTGGACTTGGAGAAGGCTTCTGCCGCCTTCAAAGCCTATGATATTCGAGGCATTGCTGGAGACCCACTAACTCCAAATTTCGCTTATCGTCTTGGTCGTACTCTCGCGACTTTTCTAGATTGTAACTCACTTGCAGTAGCCCGCGATATTCGTGAATCAGGCCCCGAACTTCATGCCTCTTTTGTGAGTGGACTCAACGATTCAGGAGTCGATGTTCATGACCTAGGAATCATGCCAACCGGTGCTCTATACCATGCAACAGTCACACTGCCCGTTGACGGTGGAATCGTAATTACAGCAAGTCATAACCCACCCGAATACAATGGTTTCAAAATGTGTCGAGGGTCAGCCGCGATGGCTGGAGATGAATTACAAGAATTGTTACAAGTCTTCCTTGCTGGTAACTTCAAAACTGGTACAGGAAGTCATCTCATCATTGATGATTTCAAGCATCAATATTACGATGATATCGTCGCTTCAACTGGCCTACCTAACAGACCAGTGAAAGTTGTGGTTGATTCCGGAAATGCTGTACCCGGACCATTCATGGTGGACATTTTGAAAATGTTAGGCGCTGATGACACTTGTATTTTGTGTGAATGGGACAACTCATTCCCCGTCCACCCTCCCGACCCAACACGACCCTCAAACATGGAGTTACTCGGACGAACCGTGCGCGAAACTGGTGCCGAATTTGGCATCGGTGTTGATGGTGACGGAGACAGAATGGGAATGGTGGATGAAAAAGGTAATTTCATTCATCCAGACAGATTACTTGCTTTGTTTGCCGCTGACATTCTCTCAAGAGTTTCAGATTCTGCTTCTGATGCGGCTCGCACCGTTTTTTATGATGTAAAATGCTCAATCGCCTTAGAAGAAACCATCGCTGCCAACGGCGGAATTCCTACCATGATGAGAACAGGACATTCGTTCCAAAAACTAGCCCTCAATAATTCTCCAGAGACTCCACTCGCTGGAGAGATGAGCGGTCATTTCTTCTTCAATGACAAGTGGCCTGGGTTTGACGATACGCTGTACTGCACTGCAAGAATGCTCGAGTTGGTCGGCCGCGATCCCTCACCTGAAAATGGTGGTATAACCTTCTCAGAAAGGCTCTCGACTATCCCTACCTACCCTAGTACAGGAGAAGCAAAAGTACCCTTAACCGGTGGTCGGGAAGAAACCATGGAAAACGTGGAGAATGCTTTTTCAGAATATGAAATGGTCACTGTTGATGGGGTTCGAATCCGGCTTTCTGGAGATGGATGGAAAGGTTGGTTCCTATGCCGACCATCTAACACAGAACCAATTTTAGTGATGCGGGCTGAGGCTACATCCGAGGAAGGTTTGGCTCAGATTCGTGCCCTCGTACATGAGAAAATCGGCCAAATTATTGACCTGAAAAAGTTTGATGACGCTTAGGCCCAAGGGTCATCGTCATCACTCGGGTTTTCGACTCTTTCATCTTCGGAGACGTCTTCTTCTGAGGAATCTTCTGAGGCTTCTTCTGATTCTGCTGCTTCCGAGGCTTCTTCCATTGACTCGGTTTCTTCTTCTACTTCGGAATCATCGCCACTATCAAGAAGTGACATCGCTAAGTTCGTGTCCATTGAATCCATCACGCCCTCATCACCCGCTTGCAGTGGCTCGCTTGGTGGTTCTAGCGCAGGTGAAATCTGCACTGAACTCCTCGCTGATGGCAAAGTATTGGCCGCTGTCGGCGGAGGTGGTGAGACATAACTCGTTGTCGAAGGTGCTGGGTCACCTGTCGCCGTAATCATTTCAGCACCGTCGGGTGGCGGAGGTGGAGCCGTTCCATGCTCTTGCCAAGAGCGTGAAATTTCAGCCGCTCTACTAGTTCTCAACTCATCATCTTCATCTTCATATTCGTCTTCATATTCGTCATATTCATCATTCTGACGGAACTTGAGAATAACAATCACAAATACCATCACAAACATCATTGCAATCAATGCACCTAAACCAATTCCTGCGGCTAAGCCACCATCTGATGCTGCAGAACTTGATGTATCAATCACGTGCGATTGATTCCATCTTGCAGGGTCAGCAGGGAATAGGTCTGCGCCTTGTGATGTATTCCACGGGTTTGGTGAGAGTGAGTCCATCGGGTCGGACCAACCATCAGTATCGGTATCAGGGCAACCCAGTCTATCATGTTCAGAATCCCCACGAATCGTCGGGCAGGCATCGCCATTCATTCCATTTCGCTCATCACCAAATCCATCACGGTCAGTATCGCGCCACTGCGTTGGGTCATCTTTGAAATTGTCATTATCATCTGACCATCCATCGCCATCACTATCTAGGCAACCAAATCGGTCTTGCCACGAATCTCCGGCCTCTTCTGGGCAATCATCCCACGGTTCTGCACCATTCGTGGTATTCTCATCCTCCCAACCATCAGCATCCCAGTCAAGTGGGTGTTTGTCAGAGTTTGTCGCCCCTGGTATGAACTCTCCTGGCCAGTGAGGTTTCCGAGTTTCATTCCAATGTGGATTAGCCCAATTATCCCCTTGACCATCGTTATCGCTGTCTGACCACTGTGACCAATCTGATGGGAATGTGTCACCATCATCCGAAGCACCATCGCCATCAACATCAGGGCACCCAAGCAGGTCCCGCCATGAGTCACCCCACACATCAGGGCAAGCATCACCGTTGTTTCCACTCAAATTATCGCCAAAGCCGTCACCATCAACATCGGTTTGTTGAGTTTCATCTAGTGGGAATGTGTCGGGATTGTTACCGTCTTGATTGTCTCCCCATCCATCGCCATCTTGGTCTTGATATTGAGTTTCGTCAAATGGTAAATAATCGCTTTGAGTAGACCCTGCAGAGTGATTATCCCCCCAACCATCACCATCTGTATCTTGATGTTGAGTTGGATTGTTGATGAAATCATCAGTCACATCTGACCAACCATCACCATCAGTATCTGGACAACCAGGATTGTCAAGTGTGTCTACTCCTGGAAGTGTTGGACAATAATCCATATTCACTGCTCCAAACACAAATCCACCCAAACCAAGACTTTGGTATGTTGGAGTCAAACTTTCATCGTCCCAATTATCACCGAATTGGTCTCCATCACTATCATTCCATTGAGTTGGTTCTGTTGGGAATGCATCTCTAACATTGGACCAACCATCACTATCGCTATCTTCACAACCGAGTAAATCAATTGTTGAAGTCCCTGGAATTGTTGTGCAATTATCAGCCTCAAAACCATTCGGATTGTCACCGTATCCGTCACCATCTGTGTCACGCCACTGGGAGGGTATTGAGGGATGTGAATCATCAACATCGGCATAACCATCGCCATCTGCATCTGGACAACCAATGTACGGTGAAACCGTTGCATTACCCCAAACTGTTGGACAATCATCATCCTCGTTTGCAACTCGGTCATCATCATCATCCTCGATGAGTCCTTTCCAAACAAAGACGTCAAAATCGCCAGCACTGACGATATCATCTGAACCAAATTCTGCTGGGCCACTACTAGTTCCCTTGAATCTTCCAGCAGTGTGTGTAATATTCTGTGAATCAACATCTATTGCCCAAGCACGATCACCACCACTAGGTCCACCGGCGACAAAGACGTCTTCCCATTCACCAGTCGCCGCTGAGGAAACCGCCACGAAAGCATCTGATGCACCACTGGTATTAGCCATCCGAGTTGTTGCAGAATTCTCAAAAGTAGTCATTCCAGCAATTTGACCAACTGTAAACACCGCGCTTTCATCCGCTGAAAGCGCAATTGAGAAGCCCATATCGTCTGATGAGCCCCCGCCTTTCTTTGCCCAAGCCCAAGTACTGTCAACACCTATTTTTCCAGCCCAAACATCCGTGCCACCTGAGTTTGCAGTTAGGCGGTCATTTCCATAACTTGCCAGCACACCATCAAATTCACCAACCGCATAGACAGAGTCTTGGGAATCAACAATTAAATTGCGTAAAACATCTTGACCAGTTCCCCCACCAGAAGTGGTCCATTCCACATCACCACCATCAGTTACTTGCATAACCCAAACATCTTGAGAACCTCCGCTTGAGGAAATGGTTGCTCCACCGGGAAAATCAACCGTGCCTGCGAAATTTCCTGCTACATACCAGTAATTTCCAGTTGGGGAAGGTGCAATTGCAGTTGCTGAATCAAATTGAGAATCACCACCCCACGCTGCAGTTGATGACCATGCCCCATTAGATTCTAAGAAACCAAGCCATACATCTGAAGTGCCTTGAGTGCTCTCATAATACCATTCACCCTGAGCATCTGTGTGTGCCCAAATTTTGCCGTTGTAAGAGCCAGAAACTGAAAGTGAGTTATTGAAAAATTTGATGTCTGTTGGCATGACTTGACCCATTTGTTCTTCGTAAGTCCATGTGGTCTGGTCTAAAAGTTCAATTTTCTTTGAGGTTTCGGCCCATAGGAAGTTTCCACTACTGTCCAACTTCGTGATGAACACATCATAACTCGACTGAGTGTGTGCTGCAAGCGTGGTGGAACCAAGAGTTACAGAGGGGCTATTTGTTGACTGAGAATCCATGAAAGGCCCTGTGACATACACATTTCCTTGTGGGTCAACATCAATTCCAAGCCCCCAATCTTCGTAACCGCCAGCAATATGAGAAGCCCAGAGCCAATTTCCTGAAGAGTCCATTTTTGCTACGAATCCATCAAGGCCACCCATTGAGTTGAGAATCGTATTACCAAAAGTTGCTGAACCAGAGAAAGAACCAGTGACAAACGAGTTCCCTGATGAGTCAAGGACCATGTCCCAAACCATATCTGAGCCAGAGCCGCCAGCAGGTGTTGCCCAAATATCAGTGTGTGATGTTTTTTCAGCAAAATTGAGTTGGAATTGACGGCTAGAATCTAATTCCTTTTCAACAAAATTATGACTAATTCCTATAGTCAAAGACAACAATGTCAAGGCAACAACGACTAGTACTGACTTACTGCCCATCATGTTCCCACGAAAGCGCTTACATTTTATTGTCACCCCGGAGGGGTGTTTTCCGAAATGTGCTGAAATTATAGTGCTGAGCGCTGTGAAATAAATGAACCATAGGAGATTAGTCCCTCATCCATTGCTTGCAATGTCGAATTTACAACCTCATTAAAGTCATCCTCGAAAGCACCTAATCCAAGCTCAGATAAAGAAAGTCGGCCCGTTCTTTGTAGTAACCGAAAACCCATCATTGCTCGACCCAATTTTTTACGATTTGACTTCATTATTTGAGGCTCTTCTCTAGCCTCAATCATATCAAATCCATTCGCTTCAATCAGACTCACCCAACCGTCTATTGAGCGGTCTTCATCTTGACCAAAAATTGTGTCTAAAAATCGGTTCACTTTGGCATCTAAAAGTGAAGGGTTGGTTACAACCAATTCAGAGTTCATCAACACTCCATCATCAGACAATAATCGATGAGCCTCCTTAAGTATTTGACTGGGATTTTTAACCACGGAAAGACGTGATTCATTCAACAAATGAGTACCCCAAGCATCAATCAAAGGTGTCTTGTCAAGGGATGCGCGTTCAAATTCTAGAGATTCTCTTTTCCATTCAGTAAGTGCGATTCCAATCAAGTTCGGTGAAGGGTCTATGCCTGAAATAGTGCACTCAAATTTAGATGATAAGATAGACGAAACAGTGCCGGGACCACATCCTAGATGAACGAGTTGTGAGGAGTTCGATACCCCACCACGCTTACACAAATCAATTGCTAAATTAGAGTTTGAGGGGAAGGCATCACCGAAATATCGGCGAAAAAGTGGCAAGCTTCTCACCCCATCCATGAACTGGCCGGGGCGCTCTAGCCTCATCAATGTCATGACCGGTTCGTATCTTGTCAAATTCAAAGGGCAATATAGATGAATTATTCATCTGCAATTCGCTTTTGAGCAAGGTCACAGTATTCTTGACTAATATCAAACAATAGATACTTGCGGCCATTTTTCTTAGCAGCGATTCCTGTTGAGCCCGAGCCTGCAAACGGGTCAAGAACAATATCTCCAGTAAAGGTGTACAGTTCCATACAACGACTTGGTAATTCAACTGGGAAAGGAGCAGGATGTCCTACCCGCTTCGCGCTAACTGTTGGGAAAGTCCAAATTGACTTAGTCCACTCAATAAATTCCTCTTTGCCAATTGTGTCTACGCGGCCCTCATCTTTTTCATTTCGCCCGCGTGGTAACTTGTATTCACCTTTTGAAAATACCAAAATGTATTCGTGAACATCTCTCAGCGTTGGATTAGATGCCGATTTCCATGAACCCCATGCGCATGAAACGCCTGCACTCGCGGCCTTATTCCAAATAATTTCACCACGTGGCAGAAATCCAATTTCAATCATTATCTGATTGATGAAAGACGAAAGAGGAATGTACGGTTTCCGGCCCAAATTTGCCACGTTAATACAAGCACGGCCGCCCGGCACAAGTAAGCGGTAGCACTCGTCAAACACTCCTCTCAACAGTTCTAGATACTCACTTAGAGCAAGGTCATCATCATATGTTTTGGATGCATTATATGGAGGTGAGGTGACCATCATGTGAACCGAATTATCAGGAACCTCTCGCATATTTCTAGAATCACCGCACACAACACGGTTGACTAATGCATCAGGTAGAACACCCAAATCACCGGTATCCGACTCCTTTGGTAGAGCATTATACATTGCTGAGCCATAAAATTTCGCCGAGTCATGGCTTTCTCTCTTTGAAACGCCAAAAGAGGAGGTCTTAGTTCCACTGCGCTTACTACTACCTATTCGTGGCACTGCGCGCGCGTCGGCTGTTTTTTCACCAGCATCCGCCTTACTATTTCCATTGCGTGGCATCCCAACCCCGCTACGCGCGAGGTTCGCTGTCTATTCTTATAGAGTTCGCAAAGTAGGAGTTTTGCTCGATTAATCAACCTAGATTTTGGCTATTCCGAGACCGTTTCAGTAAAAGGTAAGCGTCAAGTCGGCCAACCAATGGCCTCGCTCCTCAGCCTGAGTGATGCAGACCTTTCTGGGAAGACTGTGCTTGTCAGAGTTGATGTCAATTCTCCACTAAATCCTGTAACAGGAGAGTTCCTTGATGATGCAAGGTTACGTGCAATTTTACCGACTATAAGGCGACTTGGGAGTTCAAAAGTGGTTCTTTTAGCACACCAAAGTAGACCAGGCAAAGATGACTTCACCTCAATGGAAAAACACGCAGAATTATTGGGTGTTTTACTCGGTAGAAATATCGAGTTTATCGCAGATATCTGTGGAGAGGTCGCTCTTAACGCGATACAGAAAATGAACAATGGAGATATGCTCTTCTTGGACAATGTACGAGGATGGGATGAAGAGATATCAATGAAAAAGGCATCTCTTGAGGAATTGTCACAATCTGAAATAGTGCAAAAACTTGCCAGTGTTGCTGATGCATTTGTCTACGATGCATTTGCTTGTGCTCATCGAAATTCACCAACAATTTGTGGTTTTGGCCCCGTTCTACCCTCTTATGCGGGGGTTTTAGTTCAGGGAGAATTAGAGGCTCTTGGTGGTGTTGTGGACAATCCACCTCGACCACATGTGGTAATTCTTGGCGGTGTCAAAAGTGATGATTCACTGGATATAGCAGTCAATCTTCTTAATCGAGATGTTGTTGACACCATTATTCCTGTAGGTGTTGTAGGAAATCTGATGTTATGGGCGGCAGGAAATTCACTTGGATATGAGAATGAAAATTACATTCGTGGAAGTCTTGGAGATGCTTTTGAAAGAACTTGGGAAATGGCCGAATGGGTGGTTGAGAATCACCTCAACAAACTGATCTTACCAACTGACTTAGCAATTGAAATTGATTCACAGAGAGTTCCTTTATCGGTTCAAGAATTGCCTACAGAATATCCAATCTATGATATTGGAATTGCAACATTGATGTCAATCAGGCCTGCAATTATGGAGGCAAAATGTGTGCTTTGGAATGGTCCTGCATCTTATTTTGAAAAACCTCAATTCGCTTTTGGAACGATTGAAATTCTAAACACCTGTGTTGAAACCGATGCTTTTGTTATCATTGGTGGAGGCCATACAGGTACGCTGGTAAACCAACGTGGGGTTGATGAAAAAATTGGCCACAATAGTACGGGGGGGGGTTCATGCCTAACCTTCCTTGCTGGAAAGCCTATGCCTGCACTAGACTCACTAGCGGCTTCTGCAAAAAATTTCTCATAAATGCGAATCAAAACAACAGTTCACGGTTTCAATAACGATGAGAGATAAGAATCCGTCACCATCCTTCTCGAGGCGTTGGTAAACTCATCTAAATTAACATTGAAATCGCTTTCATAAATCTCTGCTTGAAGCCCCATATCTAATTTATCCAAGCCAGCAACAAATAGGCCTTCAGGTGATGTTCTATCCTCAAATTCTTGCCATAAATTCTGCAATTCTTCTGACCTAGGATGACCGTCTAATAATTGTGCAATCGCATTTTCTTCAGCAGCCCGCTTCCCTCCTTCAGGTTCAGGGTCATATGGGGTTAGGTCACCTACAACAACCTCCGCTAAATCATGGATTAATGCTAGAGTGAGTACCTTTTCTAAATTCAGATTTTCGGGACAGGTCAAAAGTCCGAGAAGAGCCATCCCCCAACTATGAGACGCAACTGTTTCCGGGTCCTCAATTGGGAATCTTGTCCATCCTGCCCTCACTACCTGCTTAAGGCGTAGGCATTCTAGTAACCTGTTTCTCTCTTTCTTGATCGCCGATTCTTCCGTCATGAGATTTGCCAATTCAGTTGCTTATTTAAGGATTGAAATTTGCCATTTTTGTTAACTATGACAAGCCAATGCATTAGGGTCTCGCCACCCTCGGCCCTAGTATGGAGTGGGACGTCTCGGCACTTGAGGGGCCAGAAGGCGCTGATTGGAGAGTGCCGCCTGAGGAATTAGCAAATCGGCTTGAACGAGTTGAAACTGCTCTTTTGGAGGCAGGAATTGAGTCAATGTTAGTTCACGACCCTGTTGACCTCTATTGGTTGACAGGGGGTCGGCAGAACGGAATGCTTCTTGTGGGCGCAAAAGAATCCTCTGTTGATTCTGTTTTTTGGGTTCGCCAAAGTCTTGACAGAGCAGTTTGGGAGTCTGGTGGTTCAGAAGCACCGTTTCAGTTGTCACCTCAGCCGCGTGTCAAAAATCTCAATGATGAATTGCGGCAAAGAGGGTGTAGCACAACACCAGCAATGCAACATGGGAGGCTACCTCATAATCAGGCTGTATTCTTCCAAGATGTTCTTGGAGAATCCGCTGATTGCACCAGTTTACTGTGGAATCTTAGGGAAATAAAAAGCCGATGGGAAATTGAACAGATGCGAGCCAGTGGTGAAGTCAATCGCTGGATGTTTGAAGCGATTCTTGATGAAGGCGGCGAAGGTGTTTCAGAAATAGAACTCGCCGCCGCAGCCGACTCAGTAAGCAGAGCTGCTGGATTTGGTGGTCAAATCATGATGAGGAAATGGCCGATGAATTGCGATAGGGTTGTCATCGCAGCAGGACATTCTGGCGCAGTTCCAACTTATTTTGATTCGGCAGTCGGTGGCACTGGACCTCATTCTTTTGCTAGCCTAGGGGCTGGATTCCACCGCATCAAAACCGGTGAACCAGTATTGGTTGACATCGTACACTGCCACCGAGGTTATGTTTCAGATTGTACTAGAATGTTCAGTGTTGGACCTCTTGACGAGGAGTGGGTGGAGAGGCTTGGGGCCATGAAAGAAATTAGTGATGAGGTCGTGACCGGTTTAGCAAGAGGAGACACTTGTGAGATGGCTTACGAAGCGGGAGTTACAATTGCTAGAGAGAGAGAGGTTAGTGGTCACTTGATGGGCATGCCTCCTGACCAAGCGCGATTCCTAGGACACTCCATTGGGCTTCACTTAGACGAAACTCCTGTAGTTGCAAGAGGATTTTCAAATCCACTTCAAATTGGAGGCACCATGGCAATTGAGCCGAAGGTTATCTACACAAATGGTGCAATTGGGCTCGAAGATAGTTGGGTTAGAACCGAACATGGAATGGAATGCTTAACGGCTGGTGATGCAATTCCGCTTCACCAAGAATGGGATTCATGAATTTCTCTTTCAGGCCGTAGGGTTCATTGAGGGCCGAGTTGCGCAGTGTGGTATGAGCGCCAAACCCTGGTCTCCTTCTCATGTTGCAGCACTTGCTTCAGCATACACCGACTTGCGGATTTCAGGTGCTGTTAAACAGGAATTGGTCACCTTACTTGTTGCTAAACTGAATGATGTTGTTCCGCGCATGGAGCAAGAAACTCTAGCCCAAGATTCAACTCGAAAGACGCTAGATGACCCACAGCGTACAAGACTCGGCTTTAGCCGAACAAGAGGATTGATGATTGAACGCATTGATGCAGTTGATTCAGTGAGTGCGGCTGCCGTCACTGCTGCGTGTGAAGAGTTAGAACTCTATCTTAGGGATGTTTTACGAGCCTGTGAAACAGTTTGCACTAACAATTCGATGGGGACTATCAAGCCGCGCCATCTTGAAGAAGCACTTTCTAATATTGGAGTGAGTCTACCAGATGAATCTCAAGAAGTTGAATCTACACCTATTATTGTGACTTCGGACCCTTTAGAATCTCTAGTTGGTGGTGGTGCCGGAGTAATTACTCCTGCAGTACTTCGTCAGATGGCTAGGAAGTTTGCTAGCATGAAAGTTGAAAATGATGCTTTAGAAGAATTGCTTGAATTGTACTATGATGAAGCAGGAACTATTCAGCATGAGATGAAAAAATCGCTAACTGGTGGAAATCCTGCCGAATTTGGTCCGCAGTTAGATAAACTAGATGAATTAGCAAAAATGGGTTTTTTGAGTCGTACTCTCAAGTTAGCCGAAGAGCGAGCAAAAGCCAGCAACTCCCGCTCTATCACTATCGAACATATCCTCAGTATTGATGTTTGAAAGCGCAACATGGAAAACCAACCACCCTAAGGCGTAGGTTGATGAGTAGTCGAACACAGAAGGCGGCGCAGCGGCAATTGCTCGATGTTCTTTCATCTTGGCAAGAACCACATGGCACTGGAACAATTGCCGAAAGTGGTGCACTAAAAGCAATGCAAGCGTCTGATGATGGCTCGGTTCGAATTCAAGTTAAACCAGCCCGAGCACACTGCCCCTGTTGTCTTCTTGATTTGATAGACCTGCGTAACGCATTACAAAAGAAAAGGAAAATTTCAGCCGCTTTCATCGAAGTCACCGGGATTCCTGATGTACATAGATGGACCTCTTCTATCAATGAATGATGTCCTGCCGTCCTTGAATTAAAAAAAATGTTGATTTTTGCATTCAAAATGGGTTTATTGATGATATTTCTTAGCCGTCGCAGTTAAGAAAGAGCCCCCAGCCCCAAGATTGAGGGAGAAGTATGACTAGGGTTCGCGTCCACACCGGCAAACCTGGTGCAGATATGGAGGATTCAACACTGGCTGAGTTACCTGATATAATGTCAAAACACCCCGGTGGGTGGGTAGATATTTTTCAGCCTGATGAAGAATCAACTAGAGAGTTCTTGCAGCAAAAAATGGAATTTCACCACCTCGCCATTGACGACTGTTTTGAAGAGCCAGCAAGTCGAAACTTCGTGTATGATAATCACAAATTCACCACCTTCAAAGCAAGAGATGCAGACCGTGATTTGGACACAGAATATCTCCGTTCGTTTCTGCAAGATGGCTGGTTAATCACAATACGTCATGCACATATGCCCGGTATTGCAGAGTTTAGAAAACGTATTCGATCGAAGAGTTTTATGAAGAATGGAATGATGAATACAGAATATTTACTATACCAACTTCTTGATTCAGTTGTTGATGATTGGATGAAGGTTTTGAGCCGTCAGTCCGAACGACTAGACGAGTTGGAAGACCAAGTCTTTGACCCAACACAAAAATTTCCCAATCTACTCGAAGATTTGCACGAGATAAAGGGAGAACTACGTGAGATTACAAAATCAACCACACCTCTGGATGATGTCATTCAGGGAATGTTGCGCTCTACTGATGGCTTCGTAACTGAAGAAACCGACCTTTACTATCGTGATTTAGCGGATTTGACCCACTCGATTGTGACCCGAGTTGAGAATTACAGTTCTGGGGCCGCATCAACTCGTGATACCTATATTTCTCAAACATCAATGCGTTTGGCAGAGTCACAGGCTGAAACTGCTGAAGTCATGAGATTGTTGACGATTATTGCCACAATCATGTTGCCAATTACCGCAGTTGCAAGTATATTTGGAATGAATGTTCAATCATTTGGTGCTGGAACAGGACCTGTTGATTTGACTATCATTTTAGTTTTGATGGCTGGAATTGGCGGAGGATTGCTAATGTGGTTATATTTCAAAGGATATATCGGCGGCAAACGCCGTTAACAACACCGGTTATTCTTCTTCGAAGGCCGCCTTTAATTTCTCTTCATCGCGAGCCCATCTCTGTCTCTGGTACTCCTCAACCAATTCTAGTTTAGAATTGAGTTTTTTTGCCATGAAACGATAGATTAGAAACAATATCAGCACATCAAAAATGATGAAAGCAACCAATAAATTATCCATATTATCAACTCAGAGAGGGGGATTTGTTTCAATATCGCATGCAGAATCTGCAACACAAATACATGCCAGAATATACCCCTCATCAATCAAATAATCATCAAGGCCTGGGGGTGGAGGATTGGGAATGGGAACTTCTCCTTTGATTAATTTCACAAGACAAGTACCACAATTTCCAGAGGTGCATCCACTAGGGATTTCAATTCCTGCGTCTTCAGCAATTTCGAGAATTGGAACGTTTTGCTCAACCTCAGCACTGCCAAGAATAACACCATTGCGGAAGAACCGAACTAATGCCATATCATTGGCCAAAGAGTTCTCCGCCTTGAGAATAGTGGAAACTAAACTGCTTCAGCGGTCAGACCAACGTGTCCAACGCCCAGTCTGTTTGTTGAACACAAGTCCTGCCTTTTTCATCCACTTGTTGAATTTAGTTGCACCAGCACCGGTTGCGACGATGAAATCCTCTCGGTCTTCTTGGGCTTGAATGTAGCCTTTTGCCGCCAGAGTTTGGTCAATCCAGTCGTTGATATCCATCAATCCGCCACTCAACTTGCTTTCTGATACTGCAGCCTCAAGCATCTCAGCATCTGCTCCTGCTTGTTCCAAATCTGCTCGCAATAGTTCATCCACTGAACCTATCTTAGATACCTTTGGCCTTACAGCAATAGGCAGTCGCGGGGCTTTGTTTTCATCAATTGAAATCCGCTTCCCATTATTGAGGAATGCTTCCACCCTGTCTACCATATCAGCGCTGAATTCAGATTCACAGTCCCAACAGATGTAACTCCATCCCTCTGGGTCATCCTGGTTGAGATTACCACTTACGGGGTCAATTTCTTCACCACACTCTGGACAAGCATACAGACAAAGAACTGGAACTGCCTTGCGACGGAAATCAGCAATATCTTGGGGAGTACCGGTCAAACCGAGGAGTTCATGATCTCTAGCGGCTTCTAAACCCCTAGTTTCTAGTTGGTCATTAATTTTAGAGCGCATCTCATTTTTGCCCTCTTCATCCAAGTTATTCTCCAACTTGCAAATTAGTTCGATGCTTTTTCCGAGGCGAATCATTACGAGTTTCTTGCTACGGAAGGCCTCAACTTTTGCCTCTCTGATTCGCTCCTTTTGCTCAATGATTTCAGACAAGTAATCCTTCTGCTGTCGGCGTAACCGCTGTTTGTCAATACGGTCCAACTTTTGTGGAGTTGACAAAACTTTAGAGAGGTACTTTTCAGAACCTGAACCTGAAGGTCCCGATTTGATTACTTCAATTACTGATGTAGCAATCTTATCTTTCAGACCATAATTGCCGACTAATTGCGCTTCTGTGATATCTTTGAGTTTACCAATAGTCAATCCGGCGTCAGCCAAAGTCTGAGCAGTTACTTCGTCAACCCCACGTCTCAAGAGTGCTAGATAGGTGTCCTTCTTTGCCATACGGCATCCCCCCCCGATGACACCGGAGCCGGGGGTCCGCTTTGAACCCCCCGTTTTATCAAGAATTGAGTGATACCGCTCATTCGTTGAATTGTTGGTTAAAATACTCTAACCTTTGAGCTAGTAATAGCCACTCTTCAACCTCCAAATCCTCGGGTCTAAAATCTTCCCAACCATCCTCCAATACAGCGTTTTCTTCATCAGAAAGGAGGTGATTAACTGCCTCTACCCATCTCTCACGATTCCAATTTGGGACTCGTTCAATTTTTCTTGGAACCCGTTTCAAACGATTTCGCATTTTTTTACGCCTTTGTGCGAAAGCGTGGGAAACCATTCTCTTTACCAGTCGATATTCGACATCAATACCAATTTCAGATCGCAAATCATGAGGAGTCATCAACACTAATCTACTTTGAACTTCAGGATGTGGAGTAAAACAATGTGCTGGTACTTTCATCTCCATGGAAACTAGCCAGTTCAGCGCTGTATTGATTCCAAGTGGACCGCGCGATGCTAATCCAAATTCCATCGCTAGCCGGCTAGCAAATTCATCTTGCAGAAGTAAGACTACTGATTTCAACTGATTTGTTCCTTGCCGTTTTGCATTCTCTTGCCAATTGTCAATTTTAGCAATCAAAGGACTTGAAATCTGATAGGGAGGATTACAAACGACATCAGTCAAATCCTGTGGCCACTGAACGTTCAATGCATCTCCTTCTATTAGGTTAAGTTGGCCGCTTTCAATTGCTTCCGCGTGAACCCGGTGTAGATGTTCAATCGCTAAATTGTCAATTTCTATCGCTGTCACTCTCGCCCCAGTTAATAGAAGAAAATGAGTTAAGGTCCCAGGTCCCGGACCTACCTCTAAGACATGAGAGTTTGAATCAACTTTTGAAAGTGCAATCGGTACTTGAAGGACCTTTTTATCAACTAAGAAATGCTGTCCTAATTCTTTGTCTGCCCATCGACGGTCAAGCAGCAAATCCACTAACTCACGCACTATCCCGTCGCTTGGCTCAACTGATGACATAGTCCCACTATTCCGCTACACGCACAACATTTTGGAGCAGGCTAGGCACCATCTTAGGGTCTTGCAATTCTTCAACTAATCTTTCAACGATGAGTTGAAGTGAATCTATTGTACAGGCTTCATCAACCTCTTCAAATGTCATCCATCCGGCACTAACTCGGCTTTTCATCATCTGAGTTGCCTTCTTTTGCCCTATACCGGGTAGTAATTGGAAAGCATGGAACTTGAGAGATACCGGCCCTGCACGATTATAAAATTCCATACATGATTTTGGATTTTCAGAAAGTATCTCCTTCATCACATTAACAATAGCCGCTTGGGCTTGATTTGGCAATTCGCGATACCTATCCTTACCTAGAACCATCGCTATTTTTTCACTTCCCTCCTCAGTTGGAAGTTCTAACTTTTGACCGGGCCTAAGAACCCCGCATCCGGGGTTTGCTCTGGCTTTGATAAGGTGCAAGTGCTGTTCAGTAATGCAGTGGATTATTCCGCCACCTGCACCACTTCCTTCTTGGGAAAGAACTCGGCAATGCGTCTCGTGAGACCATGGTGATTCATCACCGCCGCGACTATCTCGAAACCCGCTACCCTGCATTTCACTCAACCTCGCGAAACAGGTTCTGTCACTTAAGGAACCGCTTTGAGCGGCATTCAACCTTCATATCCAACATGTTGACGAACAAGTGTCACAATATGTTCAACTTCATCATCATCCATTACCACACGTCTTGAAGCAAGTATTGCCTTGACGTCCTCTGGATTGACTGGTATAATTTCAGCAATTTTAGCAGCAATATCTGGTGCTGCTGCCAACTTATCAAGTTCGAGAAGATCTTTGAGCATTGAATTGAAAACTTTGGTTTCTGTGACAATCCCGTTGCGTGAATCCCCTGCAGCCCAAATAGCGTGGTTAAGCGCCATGTTCTGTTCGTAGGATAACTCGCCTCGGCGCTCCTGAGCATTCTCAAGTGCATCCCTAACTGTTGCATAATCGATGTATGTTTTCTCACCCATGTTATTCACCTCACTCCAAAGGACGCAAGTGTTCGGGACGTGCTACGATGGTTTTTGCCATGTTTCCGTCCTTAATTGCCAAGACGTATGCACGTCCCTGCTTTCCTGTAATTGTCCCTGTTTGACCTTGGAATCTGCGATGTGGCATTCCTTTTTGGTTGCCACCATCAATAACTATTGCGACTTTGTCGCCGTCTTCGTAAGGATGCATAACTCGCCTGATGAACAAGCGACCTCGCTCGCTCTTACTTCGGCTTGCAATTGTACGAGTTCCCTGACGGCTACCATGTGTTCTGCGCATTGTAATGCCTCCATTTCCCCCTTGGGGGACTCGCCGACTTGCCGCCCCTAATTAAGCGCGTCGGATTCAATCTACCACCAATATCATCCAATTCAATTCTAATTCTGCAATTCAACCATAAAAAGTCCTCAATTTTTAGTTTACAACTAATGTGATTCAAAAATTTGTTCAAATTATCAGACTTAGTGGTGATAATTGATTGGCCTACACAGCGAATTAATTGAATAGTAAAAAGCCTCGCCAAATGATTAGGTGGTTTCAATGCGGGACTTCTCAAAGCTCGCCGAAATTCTAATTCCTCGACGAAAATTGTTCCACATTTCAATTTTTGTCATTTCCCTTTTGATGCTGCCTGGTCTGATGTGGGCACTTACCCCAATCGATGTGGAAGCATACAATCTTGATTCTCCTGAACTTGAAGCTCGTGAAGTCATTACCCAAGAATATCCGGGCAATGAAATAGTTGCAGGATATGCAATAATCATTCGAGATCAAACACTTGTTGGCGACGAACCCTCAACTAAATACAACGATGAAATTGCAGATTATTCTGGCGATGGAATGGGTGTTTCACAGCCAATAGGTGGAATTCTCAATCTTTCAGTTCTGCAAGAAATTGATGTCAAAGCGGAGGCCGCAAGGGCGGACCCTATTTCTGAATTCTACCGGCCGATTATCTCGGATGTAACCCTCACACAATTCCATGGAGTCCTAACTTTAACCGACCAAGTACGTACTTTCATGGCTGGAGAATCATTACTCACACAACCTTCGATGAGCCCTTACGGTGAACTACTACCTCCTCGTACAAATTGGACTGATTGTGGTGACTTAGAATGTCTCACTTTTGATGATGAGGGGATTACCCAAGCCCATATTGATTTGGCGGCACAAAGGATGGTGAATGGGAGCGGTGGAATATTCCTACGCTGGCTTTCACTTGACAGAGGATTTCATGCTGCCGAAGATGGAACTGTGGGACCAGTTGGAAGTACATTGGCTGGCAATGGAGTTTGGGATAATGCATCTTGGGAGAAGGGGCGATGGTCTGCTAGTTCGACCTGGTTACTCATACAATTTGACCGCAGTGCTGCTGAAGATGCAGGGTGGACATTTGAATGGGCAGAAGCACGCGCTGAGGATGGATATGAGTGGAATGGATTACGATTAGTAACCGAACCACCAAGACGAGATAAAGAATTCTGCCAAGATTCGGTAGAATCTGGTGAAGGCCCTTGTGCTTGGGAATGGGCGATTATTTCGCTAGAGGATTCAATGCGGGCGTCAGATGATTTATCCCTAACAATTGCAGTTGCTGAAGGCATCAATATTGAAGTAAACAAGGAGTTGAAAGAAAGTATCACACTTCTTGCCGCGATGGGATTAATCGTCATTGTATTATTGTGGGGAAGCCTCCGACGATGGTCGGATGTTGGTATTGTTTCGGCTGGATTAACCCTTAGTCTACTGTGGATGTTTGGATCAATTGGTTGGGTGGGTGAAGCGTCAAAAGCAATCGGTTATCCATTAATTGAAAGAAGCCAATTCTCAAACCTGCTTCCGATTTTGATTCTCGCTCTTGGTATAGATGATAGTTTACATGTTCTGCATAGATACAAAGAAGAAAGGAAGAATGGCTTTGACCCACTAAGTTCATCCTCCACCTCACTATCACGAGTTGGTAGAGCGATTCTGCTTACGTCGGTAACAACAATTGCCGCGTTCTCTGCTAATTTTGTGTCTGATATTCCTGCTCTACGTTCTTTTGGACTTGAGGCTGCTTTAGGTGTTGGTTCGGCTTTTGTTCTCACTGGATTGTGGGCACCATTAGTTCGTCTTGACATTGACCTTTGGTTAGAGGAAAGAGGAAAATTACCTGTTGAAGATAAAGACAAGATACATCTTATCCCAAGTCATTGGTTAGCAGGAGTAGCAAAAACCTCTGCTATTGCTGGACCATTGGTAATTCTAGTTGCCTTGCTTCTATCAGCCTACTCAGCCCCATTGATGTTCGGTCTTGAAGGTGATTTCAAGGTAGAGGATTTCTTAGATGAGGAGTCGGATTTTGCTACTGTAGTGCATGTTGTCAACGAACGTTTCTATTCAGAAGGAGAACCCGCTGAAATTTTGATTGAAGGAGATGTGATTGACCCAAGAGTCTACTTAGCAATCGCTGAAACGAGGGCTAACATGAATATTCATAGTGAATCTGATCCTGATAGATTCACCATCTCTGCTGACGGTAATGTTGACATGAGCGCATATGACCGATTTGTTGACCTTGGTATCCTTTCAATGGCTAACAATATCACTCCTTTCGTCGATGCAGGATGGGACCCAACAGACTCAGAAGGTGGAGTTGGATGTAATCGTTCAAACTTTGGATTACCCGTGACTGATGATGAGGAATGTCTGAGATTCATTGTTGGTTTCATCTCAGTTCATGGAATTCCTGAGACCAGTTCAACACCAGCTATCCCACCCTCTATGTTGGCTCTCTATATCATCCCAGACAGACCACTTGATCCAGAAAATCCGATGTTTGCTCTTGATGGAAGCACACCGCGTTACGAGCGTATGCTCATGCGATTTGGCTTACGACAACCCGAACAATTTCCAATTGTAGAAAAGGCATTAGAAGAACTGTACCGCGATATGTCTGCCTTTGAAAATCTCTCTTCGACTGGACTCAGGGAAAAATCAAACCTCAATTCCGCCTTCTCTGATGAACAATACCCTGTTTCTTGGGCAATCGCTACCGGAGAGCCTGTCGCTCGTTATGTCGCCGCCTCATCACTACAGAACGAAATGCAATCTACTCTCGCTCTAGGCGTTTTCTTCTGCATCGTCACGCTGTGGTGGGGTTTTAGGCCGCCTCATGAAGAATTAAAAGAACGCCTTTCAAAGAACGTCGAAAGTGGTTCGGCTTGGGCTTTTCTCTCACTAATTTATGCGCCATTGGCTGTGTCTCTAACCACTTGGGCGGTGACGGGAATTATCGCTTCCCCGACCATTGCCATAGTACTTACAGTAATCGCCTTTTATGGCACACTAGTGTGGGGTGAAGGCCCACTTGGTCTTGCTCTACTCACTACAGCACCCATCCTTCTAGTAGTAATTTGGTTATACGGTTTGATTGCTACACTTGGCTATGGTTTGAACATGGTGACAGTGGCTATTGCTACTCTCTCTCTTGGAGTCGGCATCGACTATGTTATTCACGTAATTGAGCGATTCCGTGAGGAGCGGGAAAATCGCAAATCCGTACTCGCTTGTATTGGCGCTGTTGGCGGTGCGTCGGGAATCGCCTTGGTGGGTTCAGCAGCATCTGACACCCTCGGATTCCTAGTGATTTCTTTCTCACCTATGGGATTCTTCTCACTATTTGGGACATTTTCAGCAGCAATGATCTTCTTTTCCCTGATAGCATCACTGATTATTGCTAGTGGGATGCTTGGCATCACCTCATATCCTAGTGTCATCAGCGAAGCCCGAAAGAGCGGTGATTGAAATGACCGATTTCCCTGAACTAACAGAATTAGAAAGGCGAGATGTCGATATGATTCTGAGGTATCAAGATAATACAGAATACGTCATTGATTACATCACCTTGAGATTGCGATGCCCTTGCGCAAACTGTGACCCACGTCGCGAAAATGACGCTCGGCAGAAAGAATTTGAGGCTGAGGTCAGGCTACAAAGAAACGAGAAACCTGCAGTCGAAAAAGTTGGATATTTTGGATTAAGATTCAAATTTGATGGCCGTGGTTGCAACACCGGAATCTATGGTTTTGATTTGTTGCATTCCATAGCGGAATCAACAAAATCTGATTGAATATCCCATAGCATGGCTTCTTGAAGGAGTAGCAAGTCGGAGGTTTGCAATTGAACGGTACCCCCGTTTGGTAGCATGAGGAAATTCTCGTGTCTAGAAGTAACGATGAGGAAGAGGATTGGAGCAATTATGCTTCGGCTGGTTACAGTACTGCCTATGACCCATGGGCTGATTTAGTTCCGCAAGAAGAAACTGAGGATTTTGATGAAGATTTTGAGATGGATGAGTTTACCTCTATTCGTCCACCACCTTCTGATGAAGGCTTAGACCATTTGGTAAGTATTGGCACTTGTGACTATTGTATAGTACGTTTATCGGGCCAACCTTTCTCATGGGATGGTGCTCAAAACTTAGGCGCCACAATACGCAAAGCGAGTGATGATAGAGGCGTAACAAAAGGTGATGATGTCCAGTTCTGTCCATTTTGTGAAGACCTCTTTGTTGACATGGATGTTTTAGTTGAAGAAATAAAATCAGAGTTGAGTGGTGTCGAATTCAAGAAAATGCAAATTGGTGCTCATTTTGCCAAAAGCCATGTTGCAGAGGAAGATGATTTGCGGACGCGGAATGGAGCAACTGGAAGCCAGGCGTTGAAATCTGCCTTCAACGATGCTCTTAGCCAGAAACTGGAACTGGAATTGAAAGATGTTGAATTAGTTAAAGAACAACCAGAAATTATGGTTTTGGTTGACACTCTTACGTTCAACATTACCGCTGAATTACGCTCACTATATCTCTATGGTAGATATCGGAAACTTGAGCGTGGAATCCCACAAACTCGCTGGCCTTGTCGAGCCTGCAAAGGCAGGGATGGGGGTTGCGAATCATGTGATGAAACCGGCTTACAATATCCAACAAGCGTTCAAGACCAAATTGGAGAACCACTACGAGTTGCATTCCAAGCAAAAAATACAGCATTCCATGGAATGGGTAGAGAAGATATTGATGTGCGATGCTTAGGTAGAGGGCGACCATTTGTAATCGAATTAAAATCACCACTACGGCGTTATGCAGACCTTAGTGAATTAACCGAGTTAGTTAATGCCACATCGGCTGGAGCTGTTGAAATCAGTGAATTACGAGCATCCCGCCGCTCAGAAGTTGCAAGAATCAAAGGAACGGCTGCTGAAAAATCATACACTATTCGCTTCAAGTACGGTCCTGAACCCCATGTCATAGCAGAAAGTGAAACTGAAAGTGAAGAGCAATCCGAAGAGATTGAAGAACAAACGGAAGTAGAACCCCCGGCTGAGTTAACACCTGAATTCGTGGGAGAAATGATCGCCTCACTCGAAGGGGTCACACTGGAGCAAAGAACACCTCAAAGAGTATCACACAGAAGGGCTGACAAAGTTCGAAAAAGACAAGTTGTGAGTATTTCTGATATCTTGGTTGAACCAAATGAAGCAGAGATGACTGTCCGTTGCGAAAGTGGAACTTATGTCAAAGAATTGGTCCACAGTGACGAAGGTAGGACTGTTCCCAGCGTGGCAGAAAAATTAGGCCTCGTTTGTGAAGTCATTTGGCTTGACGTAAACGATGTTCATGCTGATTGATGTTAAAATTTAATGTTGAGTGTATTCAGACAATTTACTGAAACTTGATAAATAGGTCGCGACGGGATGATAACATGCAAGAGCAATTAGAATTCAACCCGAGTTTTTCAATGCTGACCATCAGTCTTAATCCGGGTGAAGCAATCAAAGCAGAACCTGGAGCCATGGTAGCACAAGCAGGAGTACAGATGCAAACCGGAAGTAGTGGTGGCGGGGGCGTAGGGGGTTTCTTCAAGAGTATCGCAAAAGCAGCAGTTGGCGGAGAATCATTCTTCCTAAACACATTCACAGCAGACCCGAGTGGTGGTTGGGTTAGTCTAGCACCGGGACTTCCCGGAGACATTGCGTGGTTTGATATCCAACCAAATCAACCTTTATTCATTCAAGGTGGTTCATTCCTTGCTTGCACAACGAATGTTGAAACAGATACAAAATTCCAAGGAATGAAGGGACTATTTAGTGGTGAAAGCATGTTCTTCATTCATGCTACAACTCAAGCAGGAGTGGGACGTGTATACTACAATTCGTATGGGGCCGTCAAAGCGATGCAAATTCAGCAGGGTCAAACCATAACTGTTGACACCGGCCACGTAGTTGCATTCACTCACGGTGTTCAGTATGAGGTTGGAAAGGTTGGAGGATTGAAATCACTAGCCTTCGGAGGTGAAGGACTCGTCATGCACTTTTCTGGTGAGGGGACTGTTTGGATTCAGACTCGAAATCTCGGAAGCCTCGCTTCTAATTTGATACCACTTTGGCCCCCTTCTAACTGATTTGCAGTTTGATGGGCTTAAAGTCCGCTTTCACGCAAGGCATTCAAAGCGGCTTCTTGCTCTGCGGTCAACTCATCTGATTCTTGTAATTCTAATTCAACATCTAAAGGACCGCCGTTGTATCCTTGTCCACGTAATCTACGGCGGTCTCCTGAACGTGAATTTGGCGGCACATCGACTTCAACAATTTTTCCAGCCGGGGTATGGATTCTGACTTTGCCGCCCAGCATCATTGTGCTGTATGAAATCTCAACGGATTGAATCAGGCGGCCACCTTCCCAATGCCTACCTTCATCAGCATCTATTCTAACGGTCAATAATAGGTCGCCTGCCAAACCATTTGGTGCTTGATGACCCATTCCTTTGAGGCGCATAACCGATGCGTGTTCAGCAGCGGCAGGGACTTTTACAGTGATTTGACTCGTTTTTCGAATCACGCCTTGCGAGTCGCAAGTACTACAACCGCCACCCTTGCAACTACCACATTGTTTTCTCCGACCAATCGTGAATGGTTTTTGCACACCATTCTGTGCTTCTTCAAGAGTTAAATCGAGAGGTGCTTCAATATCAGACCCCTTTTGTGGTTGTTGCGGTCTTTGCTGACCACGCCGAGGCTGACCCCCCTGCTCAAAGATTGTACCACTACTACCTCCTCCGAATGGATTGCTTCCCCGTCCACCCATGAATGATGCTAGAATATCCTCGATGCCGCCGGCGCCGCCAAAATTGAATTCTGCATTGCCGAAATCCCCACTGCGTCCACCTCCAAACATATTCGCCATGCGCTTTTGCTCATCGAATTTTTTTCGCTTATCTGGGGTTTCAACCTTGTCATAAGCACCCTGAATTTCTTTGAATCTGCCTTCTGCCGCTGCATCTCCTGGGTTTCTATCCGGGTGATGTTGACGGGCTAATTTACGGTATGCTCGCTTGATTTCTGCATCTGTCGCATCGGGCGAAACGCCCAGGGTTCGATATGGGTCATCAGCCATGTGCGGAGAGATGGAAAACGCCGGCTCACTTCAACCCCGCCATAACAACCATGATGCTAAATGACATCACGGCACATATTGGGCGGGGGCAATGAGTGATAGTTCAGCAGGCCTAACCCGATATACATCAACTCATTTAATTGATGACGATTGTAATCTCCACTCTGGTGATTTCATACTCCATCCCGACGGTACTTGGAATCCATCAAAGGGTGATGAGGATGTGCAAAACAGCATTGATGGTTCATCAAAAGTAATTAGTCGTTCATTTCAGAATTGGCACACTCACCTTCCAATGGTGCTCAACCGAGGAATGGGGGAAGGGCTCACTCTTGGGGATTGGCTCGAGAAAAACATCTTTCCAACCGAAACTAGAGTTACTCCGGAGTTTGTCAAAATTGGTACATCAGCCGCTGTTGCGGAATTGATTGCTTCTGGCACCACATTTGCTTGCGATATGTATCACTATCCTGCTTCAATTGCGCCTGTTTTAGCTGAATCTGGAATTCGCGGAATTGTTTGTGGCCCAACAACTGCGTGGCCACCGCCTGAGAACAACGCTGAAACTGAAGATGCTCGGGTTCTCAGTGAACTTGAGAATCTTATCCGAGGTGGCTCATTAGGGAACAAAAGAGTGGAGTATGGAATCGCAACCCACGCGGTTTACACCTGCTCAGAGGAGGTCTTGCGACGGGCCAGAGATATGTCGAAAAAGTATGGAGCAAGACTTCACATTCACACATCAGAAACAAGGGCTGAAGTTGCCCAATGCCATGAACAACATGGAATGTATCCTATTGAATACCTTGACTCACTTGACTATTTTACTGACGGAACTGTCTGTGCCCACTGTGGTTGGGTAACCAAACGCGAAATGCGGATACTTGCGCAACATGGGGCTCACGCGGTACATTGTCCAGTATCTAACCAAAAATTGGCAACTGGCGGAACTCTATCTTATCCGGCGATGAAAGAGGCTGGAGTTGATGTTAGACTTGGCACCGATGGTGCCGCATCCAACAATTCGCTAGATATGCGAGCCGAAGCAAAAGCCGCCTCACTTATTCAGCGACACGACCATTGGGATCCCACCCTGCTTCCGCCGCGGGAAGCATGGCAATTAGCAACAAAAGACTCCATTGATTGGGTTGCGTGGAATTTAGATGATATCAGAATGCGGCCACGCGGCATCAACAATCGCCGCTTACTCGCCAACCTGTTATACTCAAACTCACAATGCCTTGACGTCATTGTTGATGGAATCATCATCCGCCAAGAGGGAAAAACTTTGACGCTTGACGAGCAAAAAATTAGCACACAACTTGAGGACGCAGTCACAGAATATTACGACGGAATTAACCCACCACAAGGTGGCCAAGATGAGTAAAGAAAAAAACCCATTTTTACCCTGGTCATGGCCATGGTGTGGTTCGACTGGTGTTCCCTTAAGACCATTAGAACTGTTCTTGAGCCGAAAATTCACTTTTTCATACCTCATCATAATTTGGATACTTTGGTTATTGGATTTGACCGGTCCTGCCAACGATTGTTACATCACCGGGGGTGGATATTCTTGCATTTCTGGACTTTGGGCCGGTGACTTGGTAGACTCACCCGTTCGCTTTTTCACATCATTATTTGTAATCCCATTTTTTCATCATGACACCACACATATTGTGTTCGTTTCGATGAGTTTTCTAGTTTTTGTTCAATCATTTGAAGTCCGAGAAGGAGCGATTAGGACTTACTTTTTGTTCATGATTTGCCTTTCGGCTGCTGCCGTATTAGTATCGATCGGAATGCATATTGGAGAACTGATTTATACAGACAGCGAGTTCCTCCGTAGTGGATTTGCTCGTAATTGGAACGGTGGTTCAGCTGGCTTTTTCGGAATTATCGGAGCCTCATCACATCAATCTCGTAAGGTATGGATGGTCCCATTAATCGCAATAATCTTCGAGACATGGAACCATTTTTTCAACGGTATCGGTGCATTAACATCAAGTGCCCATATGATATCTATGGCGGCTGGATTCCTATTGTGGGGATACTGGATTTCGAGCAGTAGTGAAAGTATTGCTCCCAAAGAATAGCGCGGTTTATGAGCAATTTTTTGTCAAGTTAAAGCAAAATTGATGATTATTCTTAGTAAAGGTAGAAAGCGACTCCAAGAATTACGTATGTTGCTAACAACATTGAACCCTCAAGCCAATTTGATTTGCCATCAGACGCAATTGAATTAGTTATCAAAACAGCCAAGAAGGTAGCTAAAGTTTCAAGCAATCCAAACTGGAAACTAAGTGGGACACTGATGAACCACGCTAGCATGACTATCGCAGGAGCGACGAAAACTGCTATCTGAGTGCTAGAGCCAACCGCTATTGAGAATGCTAAATCCATCTTATTTTTACCCGCAACAGATACTGCTGTGAAATGTTCAGCAGCATTACCAAACAATGGTAACAATATTACCCCAATGAAAAGAGTAGGGAGGCCCCACTCATCTGCCGCCGATTGAATTGAGTGGACCATTATCTCAGCCATCCAAGCGACCATAATTGTCGCCCCGATAAGTAGGGTCATGGCTTGTTTCTTCGCCATCACAGGTTCTTCATCATGGTGTCCGTCAGTTGCAAACAATTCCGCATGGGTACGGAATTGAAATAGTAAAAATAATCCGTACATCATCAGTAAAATCACTGCTGTTACCCGAGAAAGTGTGACTATCGCATCTTCATGCCCATTTCCTGTAAATTGGTACACTGTTGGCAAAATTAAAGCAATCACAGCCAAGAAAAGCAGAGACACATTCGCACCAACTTGCGTGTGGGAAAATTCCTGAACTTTGTGATGAATTCCACCCCAAACAAATGCCAGACCAAGGACTAACAAAAGATTTCCAAGAATTGAACCGATAAGTGATGCTTGGACAACACTAATCATTGTTTCAGCAGTTTCTGCATCGCCCTCTTTGATGGCTGCTGCTGCTGCTAATACTGCGAGTACAGCAATTATCATCTCGGCAGCATTCCCAAAAGTTGCATTCAGTAAGCCACCAATTGACTCATTCGTTTTCAATGCAATTTGTTCTGTTGCCTCACCCATCAAATATGCAAGCGGCATGATTGCCGCCATAGATGTTGCAAAAGCCATTGGTGCATTATGAGTAAATACACTAAAATAAATTGCTAAAGGGACGAAAATCAGCATTATTGAAAGTTTGGATTGGCGTGGGTTAAGCAACTCAATTACGCCTTCCCATCCCATCTCAGTTGCAACTGCATCCCCATCCATCGCCTCTGTCATGTTATACTGAGGAATGGGCATAGTAGGTGAAACCTACGCTATGTACTCCTCTCAAAGCATCGGTGCGGCGGTGAGGGTTTTTGTGGAATCTACTCCTTCAATAGCCCTTATCCTATTGATTACAACGCTACCGAGCAAGGCATAATCCTCACACACGATTTTCACATAAAGGTCGTATTCTCCGAATAACAACATTTGCTCAACCACCTCTGGTATTCCCTGTAATTCATTGTAAACTTCCGTCTCCCTTCCTGGTTCTGCAACTATTAGCACAATGGCCGTCGCTTCAGTTGATTGTATCATCTAATCCTCTCCGTGAACCATAGTAGTGTGGTCTCTGCGTATAAACTGGTCGCTTTGCCAAATTAATTGACTTTTTACAATCGAATGTTCTACTCAATGAACTACCACTCCTTCGCCACCACCTTGATGAGCACTACAACTAACCCCTCTGTGATGAGCCGGGATTCCGCACACAGAATTGCCATCACCGGAACTCCGGGTAGCGGCAAAACCACAGTGGCTGAGTTTGCTCTGGCTAATTCAAAAGCTGGGTGGCAACTATCAGTAATTAGTGACAAAAAATTAGCCGAAATGAATGGAGTTCTCGGTGACATTGACAGCAATGATGGTGCTAGGCCAATTGATGTGGAGCAATTGGCAACTACCCTTTCAGAACAATGGAAACAAATCCCTGAAAGTGATATGTTGATTGACGGACACTTGTCACATCTACTTCCTGTTGATGCCATCGTCATTATCCGCTGTAATCCCGATGTGCTACAAATCAGAATGGGAAAAAGAGGTTGGTCAAAATCAAAAATTGAGGAAAATGCTGAGTGGGAACTACTCGGAACTGCATGGAACGATGAGAACGAGTGGGGAGATACACCAGTCTTGGAATTAGATTCTACGGAAACGAATGTTGATACACTTTTCGCCCAAATTGAGACTTGGGTAAGAGATGGGTTCAAGCCCAAAAGCCCTGAGCAACGAA
This sequence comes from Methanobacteriota archaeon, assembly GCA_016845345.1. GTDB lineage: Archaea > Thermoplasmatota > Poseidoniia > Poseidoniales > Thalassarchaeaceae > MGIIb-Q1. The sequence goes on along the minus strand of JAERSV010000041.1, from coordinate 5,027 downwards.
TTGACTGGATTACAGTCCTGCATGGTGAATGAACATGGCACTGAACAATCTCCGAGAACAATTTACGAAACTTGTTGCGCCTATGGTTAATAAATTGGGATTTCTAAATCCAAATCACATATCCTGGTTTAGTCTGTTTATTGCCGGTATTTCTGCTTGGTTTTTTGCTACGGCAACCGCTGATGCTGAGGGTGCAAGAAAACTAATTGTTGCCACACTATTATTCGCGTTTGCAGCATTTTGTGATGCTTTAGATGGACAGATTGCGCGAGTTCACAACAAAGATTCTTCATATGGGGATTTTCTCGACCATACTATTGACAGAATTGTTGATTTTGGTATCATTGTGGCTATTGGAGTTAACACAGCATGGCTTACCTCACCTCATCTTGGCTATATGGCAGGGTTAGCAACTTTGATGGGTTCTTACATGGGGACACAATCTCAATCTGTTGGCCTTGGTAGGAACTATGGGGGATTCGGAAGAGCCGACAGAATGACAATTACCTTCATCGGTTGTTTAGCGGCGATTTGGCAAGCATGTTACGGAGTCAATGATTATGGACAAATACCGCTGTTTAATGTTGATATTAATGCCCTATCAATCGTGCTTTTAATTTCATTTTTAGGTGGAATATACTCATTTTTAACCCGTTTCATCACCGCTAGAAAGGAACTCGTAGCGATGATATCCGCCCCCCTAGGGGGCGAAGAGAGCGATGATGATAATTAAAATGACCAAGATTTGACTCTAAATGGTCTTACAATGCGTCAGCCTCATAACCGCCTCGTTACCACACCCCCTTACGGAGGGCTTGAGCGTGCGCTGTAATTTGATGAGTAAATCAATTCTAATAACCGCACTTATGTTACTCGTTTCAGCGGTGCCATTCGTACCTGCTGTTGCCGCCGATCAGGCCGCGCCACAGGATATGCAAGCACAGAACATCGATGCATTTTTTGATTCCTTTTCTGAATCCACAACCATAATGTGGGAGAATGTTCAAACCCAAAATTTGACAATTGCTCAAATGCTCCAGACCAGTAGATACCTTGTCTATCGTAGCGCTTCACAAATGAACTCCAGCATCATTCAGAATGGCAGCATTCCCTATATCGCAAACGTCTCCGCTTGTACTGGTAATGTAGTCAGTTGTCCAGGCCAACAACATTCTGTGAATCACCCATTACCCCCTGGAGTCAATGGAACCTTCTATTATGGTATAGCAACTCAACTAGATGATGGCTCTCTCAAAGCCTTCATGGAGTTAGGGAGTGCTCATATTCCCGACCCGATTTACGAAAATACACATGATATTATTGCACCATTTGCCGTAAATGCGACCTTTTATCCTGAAACGAGTAGAACTAGAATTGATTGGATTAATCTCAATCAACTTCAACCTGGCACTTTGCTTGAGACGGGGCCAAATGCATACATCTCAAACATCTATCGACATCTTTCGCCAGCAAATAGAGCGAACTGGTTTGGGTTGCAAAAAACACTGATTGCAAGCGAACCTGCTGGGGTGTCAAGCACATCTTTTGACGTTCCGCCGAACACTGATGTCGAGGCATATTATTCCGTGACTTACTATTACCTCAATTACGAAGACACCCGATTCATTGGTGGAGTCAATACGATGAATGCTGCTTTCCCTGTTGCTGAAGACAATGTTGCACCTGCTGACGTTCAAAGCGTGGAAGCTTCTTTCATAGCGGAATCTCTTGGTGGAACTGGAAATACCACAATCACTTGGATTGATATCCCAGAAGAACTTGGTGCTTTGTATCATGTATGGCGTTCGGGCGCACCATTCAATGACACCTTAGATCCGAATGTTGAGCATATCGCTGTGGTTCCATCGGGAGTGACAACATATCGCTATGAAGTGGAGAGGGGGTCTCTAGGTTATGCATACTATGCAGTAACCGCTGCTGACGCTCGTGGCAATCACAATAACACAATCCTTCCTTCCTCTGTGGCCGGGCCGATTATGGAGAATGCTTTCGACCCGTGGGTCGCAGAACCCACTAATGTCCAAGCCGAATATATCGGTGGAGGATGGACAAATGTCACTTGGACTGACCAAATGGGTGCAGAAGGGGAATATTATCACATTTGGCACTCTTGGACTAAACTTTCAGCAGCGAGTAATCTCACTCTTGAAGCAACACTTGCAGCAACTGTACCCGATGGCGTTGAATATGCATTAATTCCTGTTCCAATTGATAAGGACAGGCTTTCTTACTATTGTATAACCTCAGTTACAAGATATAATCATCTCAATGCTACATATGAAGATACGCGCTTCATCCAAAATTGCATTCCATTATCTGTGCGTGAAGATACCCTCCCCCCAGCACCAGTACAACTCGCCCAACCAATGCTCCAAGGTGGCCAAAATAGCATTTTATTATCATGGATAAATTCCTTGGCTGAAGAAGAGGAAACCTACTCTATTTGGCGACATCTTGGTACCCCGTTTGAAAACAATGAAACGGGAAATTTGTCTGATGACGACGGCTGGGAACTGATGATTGACAGTTATCTTCCACACGCTTCTGAAACCACAATTCTCAGAGAATTATTCCTAGAAGAAAACCTTGACCGTCATGCTTGGTATGCCCTTATCATAGCAGATTCATGGGGTAATTCAAGAGATTCCGTCACTAATCGTTCAAACGTATGGCTTGTGCATGAGGACACTACGCCTCCTGAAGTAGAAATTTTACTTGGAATAGGAGGGGAAGAAGGAATGCCGAGTGGTCCACTAAAGAGCGGAGATTACCGCTTGCATATCCATAGTGGAGAGCCATTAGAAGAATTCCCTATGATTCAGGTACACACCGAAGATTATGTTGAAGGTACAGCAATTGGCACCACATTCACGCCCGAAGGCGAAGTTACTCGTGCCACACCATTCTTAGCATCTGATACTCATTTCATCTGGGATTTCCCAATTCCAAATGGAATGGCTACAAATAATGTCACAGTGATTGCGACCTTAGTTGATATCGTAGGAAACTCACAAACATTCTCACTAACTAATTGGTCAGTTGATTCCCAATCACCAACTATTGAATTATTTTCACCATCGTCTGAAAGCAAGTACCTATATGGCGCTGAAATCAGAATTCATGGTGTTGTCACTGACGATGTTGGACTAATTGAAGTAAAATACCAATTCACTAATGTTGGTGAATTTTTCAATGAGGAATTTGAATGGGAAAATGTCACAGAAATCACTCCACTAGGTGCACCTTCAAACACTGTGGTTTTCAGCATGACTGAACCTGCGTCAACATTTGAAGACCCTGGAAATCATAAATTGAAAATTATGGCAAAGGATTTTGCAGGGAATGAAAAATTATTCACAACTACATTCTACGTAGACCACTGTTATGAAAACATCAGTGGAATCACCCTCTGTCAAAGTGGTAATACCCCATTCAATGAAGAGGAACAAGAACCTGAGGCACCTCTATCTCTGACAAGCCCACCTTACGTAATTATCATTGCAGTTGGAGCCTTCAATTTGTTACTACTATTCTTTGCTATCATGATGGGCGTACTTGCCGCTCAAGACCCATCCAAGAAGAAGAAAGGTGACGATGAATTCGATGAAGAAGATGATTGGATGATGGAATTCATGGGTGGCGGCGATAGTGGTGGCGGTTCAGGCGATGCTGCAGATGCCGGCCTTGCTGAACTAGAAGGACCAAAGGAAACCAAACAATTAGATGATGAAGATGATCCATTCGCTACCGACACTGGTGACAAGAAGAAGCGCAGGAAAAAGGCCGTTGTCGAAGAAGATGATGAAGAAGATGATGACTTCGACGATGACTTCGATGATGACGATGATGATGATTGGGGTGACGATGATGAGGAAGAAGCCCCTAAGAAAAAGAAGGCTAAGAAGCGTAGGCCTTCATCTAAGAAAAAGCCAAAGCGCCGAGCCGTGAAACGAAGGAATTGAGATTTCTAAAATCTCACCAGTTTTTGTTCTTTCAACACGAACAATAGGAGTGGTAATGCGTGATGGCACTACTCGCATGGTAAGGTGAGCATGTTGTTCGGCATGGATGACCCAGTCAAAGTTCTAAATCAGTTACGTAATTATGTCGCTGATGGCCGTCTTGAAATTTCAGAGGTAATGGCAGAGGAATTAACATCTCTTTTGTTATCAGAAAAAAAGAGAACACTTCAGAAGCAAGAATTGCTGGTACTTGCACTGCGAGACCATGCTAACATACTTGAAATTAGACAAAAGTGGAAACTGAGTATGAAAGCCGCCAAGACTCTGTCTAAAGAATCGACTAAACTCAACCAAATGTGGGTAAAGGAAGGCATTATTGGAGATTATGAGACTGTACTCAAAATTGAAGACTCGATGCAAATGGGAAGAATAAATTTGCATCTCGGTAACTTGAGAAAAGCGTTGAATGAATTTTCAACAGCAGGAAAGGCAGGTTATATCGAAGCACATCTGCTTTCCGTAGAAGCATATGAAAAATGCAAGGGTTCCCTCAAGAAAGCAACAAAAGTTGCAAAAAAATTGAACTCTGCACTTGGAGAATGTGGGCCAGTTAATCGAGAGAAAGGTGAATTTATCCTCATTTCAAACGATGGACTTACAACTTCTGTTGAGAAAGTTACCACCTCGTTAGAACGTTGGATTCAACCTTCATTAGGACTGAAACAAGATGTTGTGACTGCGTTAACCACCAGACTTCAATCGTTGCACAAGCAAATCGCTTCAATTGAATCAGGAGAACAAGCCGCGAATGCTAAGCTACAAACAGCGATTGACTCACTACAACCTACTGTGGACTATCATGAATATTCACAATCAAGTCGCTAAATCTAGTGTTCTTTTCGGTGTTGATTAGCGCTTACCAAGGAAATCTTGCCATTCACGACAAGCAGGACACCATGTCCACAAATTCTCTTGGTGCATCACCTCTTGAACGAAGCCACCACACTTTTTGCAAGGTAAATGCATAGTTGGGGAGGGTGGGGT
>JAERSV010000040.1 GCA_016845345.1 Methanobacteriota archaeon | reverse complement strand
AAATGAGCCATAATTCCACCGAGAATTAATGCAACCCCACCGCCAACTCCAAGCCAAATACCTGTCCGATAAGGTGATAATCGGTACTTTCCCCAAACTACTGTAATCAGAACCCAAACTAAAATGATAATAGGCCAACATAATAATCCGCTAAACAACAATAACATCAGACACAAATTTACAGAAATTGAGGCTGATATTACCATTTTTGCCCTGCTTCCCCACTTATCATACCAGTATAGTGAGCAGAGTGTGAAGAAGAATGTCAGGATGTCACCGCTGAATAGTAAGGCTCCGTTGTCAAGCCACCATTGCGAATCAAATCCAAGTGCTGAGTAAACATAATCTTCCCAAAGGAATTTACTCATAAAAGCGGCAACTACCCCCAAAAACACTGGTTGCCATACCTGCCAACTAATCATCTGTTCCCTTGCAACACTCTTGGTTTGTACGTCAACCGATACTTCATCCTCAACTGCAGAAGATGTATCACCATTTGATTGAATGACGTCTGCCTGAATTCCTGAGTCCTGAATAGTGATATCTTGAACTCCATCATCAATGTCTTCAACCGCATCTGAAGCACTGTCCGATTCTTCCTCAATTGTGGCCACTATTTACCGGCAATAGATTGCAACCTTGATGGTTTTGGATGATGCTAACAATGATGAACAGGTTGCCTCTCCCTCACGTTGATAGCATGGGAGAGATTGTCGCAGGTTGTATTGCCCCACACCCGCCTCACGTGGTTTACGCAGATAATCCCCCTCAAAACGAACCCCACTCAGAAGGTGGTTGGGAAACCCTAAGATGGGGGTACACAAAACTCGCGAATAAACTCAAAACACTGGACTACGATGCTTTGGTAATTTTTACTCCACACTGGCAAACCTACATCGGAACGCACTTCCTTGGACTTCCTCATTTCAAGTCAAAGTCAGTCGACCCAGTTTTTCCTAATCTGTTCCAATTCAACTACGACCTTGGGGTAGATGTAGAATTATCACGCGCCTTACACAATGCCACTAAGGAAGCAGGCATGGTTACAATGATGATGGAAAATCAAGATTTTCGAATTGATTACGGAACCATCGTTTCTGCACATATGCTGAACAGAGATTGGGACAAGCCGATTGTTCCTATCTCGTCAAATCGTAGTCGTCACTATTACTCGGTAGAAGTCATGAATGAGCAAGCTCGGGCACTTGGACGTGCCTGTCGTAAGGCGATTCTTGAGAGTGATAAGCGAGTTGTGTTGGTTTCTACACACAGTCTTTCTCATCGGCATTTTACCACTGAACCCCCGATACCAGAAGATATGTCAAAGCAACATATCTACAATCACAGCAACTATGTTTGGGACATGAAATTGATTGATTTAATGCGTGAGGGGAAAATGCAGGAAGTAATTGACTTGATGCCGGAATTTACAGAGCAGACTATGGCTGAAACTGATTCAGGCTCAATAAGTTGGATGATGGAAGCCTTAGGGATGCCAGATTATCCAGCAGAAATTTACGGCTATCAATCAGTAATAGGAACTGGAAATGTAGTTGCTGCATGGGATCCAAACCCAGAAACAAGGGAGGTTGTTCTTTGAGTGAGTCTCCTATTTGTTTTGGCCTATATGTGCCACCCCAACCACATCCGCTTCTAGCCCCAGAACAGAACGAGGGGTGGGGAGAACTACGCTCAGCCTTTGATACTGCAAGGCAGAGAATTGAAGAAAGCGATGCAGATTTAATTCTCGTTTATTCAACTACATGGCCTAGTATCATCGGCCATCAAATACAAGCACATCCGGAACCAGAATGGACTCATGTTGACGATGATTTTCACTTCTTAGGGAGTATGCCTTACAAATTCAAAATGGATACCGATTTTGCTGATGGATATAATCAAAATTGTGGCGAAAGGGGACTTCATTCGAGAACTATCGCCTATGATGGATTTCCGATTGATACTGGCTCAGTAGTTGCCTTAAAACTACTAAATCCGGACAATCGTATTCCGGCTTGTATCGTTTCCTCAAATGTTTATTCAAACAGAGCAGAATCAATTGTGTTAGGCAAAGCCGCAAGAGATACACTACAGCAACAAGGGAAGAAAGCAGTGGTTGTTGTAGTCGCAACACTTTCTAATCGTATGTTCACTGAACATATTGAACCTCATGAAGACCGCATTCACAGCGCTAAGGATGAAGAGTGGAATCAGAAAATAATGGAATTCTTTAGCCAAGGGCGCTTAGAAGATTTGAGTCAACTAAGCCGAGAAATCCACGGACAAATTAGGGTGCAAAAAGTGGTTGCTTACAAACCAGTTTGGTGGATGGCAGCAACTATGGGACAATCAAACAACTACGATGGAGAGGTGTTAGCATATGCAGCACTCCATGGGTCAGGAGGTGCGGTCATACAACTTACTCCAACATCTGGCTCATTTGGTGATAAGGAATTCGATGAAGATGACGTTGAAATTTACTCTGGTGACAGAGACGTTCTCGATAAGGGGATGATATGATGGCAGAAGACGAGGATGAATCGTCATCTGATGAAAAAGAATGGCCATCCCCTGGTGAAGTCATTGATGATTTGTATGATGAGTATGGCAACGCAGTGATATCACACGCTGGTGGAGCAATAGGTGCTGCAGCCGGTGCTGTAGTTGGGGGCCCAATAGGTGGTGTAGCTGGCTCAATTGTAGGTAAGAAAACGGCAAACAAACTAATGAGTAAAGATGGACCGATTTTTTCAGAAAATGCTCCAAATGCAGTAGGTGCGTATCCACATGCAAGGCGTGTTGGAAATCTCATATTTGTATCTGGAATTGGCCCTAGACACCCAGAAACAAACGAAATTGTTGGCGGTGCGATTAAAGATGAAAATGGGGATCCAATGGATTATGATATCAAGGCTCAGACAAAGCAAGTATTAGAGAATATCAAATCTATTCTTGAAGAAGTTGAACTATCACTTTCAGATGTAGTGGACTGCCATTGCTTTCTAGTAGACATGGAAAGAGATTTCACCGGATTTAATGAAGTCTATGGTGAATATTTCTCAGAAATAATGGCTACAAGAACAACCGTTGCAGTTCGAGCATTGCCTACACCTATTGCGGTTGAACTGAAAGTCATTGTAAAAGGCTGATGCCGGCAAATAATTCAAATGTGGCTAACCAATCAATAATATTGATGGAACAGAAAACTGAGTCCGGATTGGCTCTCCTTTTCACAGCCCCTATAGCTACTGTTTCTCTTATCATAGCAACCGCATTTGGTGGTATTATTGGTTCAGCAGTTTGGATGTTCGGCAAAGTTTGGCAGATCGGATTCCCAGGGTTTTGGAGAATTAAAGTAGAGAAAAAAGAAATTTCAAAATCCCCTTGCCCAGAAGGAGGAATCAAAGAAGGAATTATTCTCGGAATTGCCATGAGTGTTGTGATGTTTTTAGCATGGGTGCTAGCCCAAGATAGCCTTGATAATAACGAAATTAGAGGTTATGTTGAGCCCTTTGGTTTACTCAACCCTTGGTTATATTTTGCAGCATTTGTTTACTGGTTCACATTCAATTCATTACTTGAAGAATACTTATTCCGGTGGTTCATCTTTGAAAAATTTGAGACTTTTGTGAGCGGGAAATGGGCAGTAGTTCTTGCCAGTTTAGCATTCACATCACACCATGTATTTGGTAGTGCAGCAATGTTCCCGTGGTGGGCAGTAACACTCGCTTCGATAGGTGTTTTCACAGGTGGTGTATTGTGGTCTTGGCTCTACTTACGTCATAGAAGTATTTGGCCACCATACGTTAGCCATGTCATAGTTGATATCACAATGTTTGGCATCGGAGCCTATATTCTGTTTGCTTGATTTCAAGCAAAACAATATTGAATTATTTTCAATCTATTTTCCAGCGTAGCAAGGCGATTGCTCCACCTAAACCGTTGAGTTGTTGGCCTGCATCGTGGCCATCTGATGCCTGAACCAATTGCGCCCCTTTTTCATCAATTCGATTGGTGAAATCAATCCATGTTTCATCGCCAATCATCTTCTCCTCGTCTCTTAGAAGTTCTGAGTTGACAATCAAAGTTTCAATCGCCCCATCTTCAAGTGCCTTAGCAATAATTTCGTAACCATAGGCAACAGCACCATTTGTTGCCATTCTTTTCAGTGCCTCTTCTATCAATTCAGTTTGCTTTGCAATCGCTGTTTCTCCAAGTAGTTCAGCCGCTAAACCCTCTGCTAATACCTCATTGGCTGCTGGGCGACCTCCTATATTGGTTCCAACATTGAGCATTTTCTGTTCACAACCATTAATTCGTAATAATTTTTCAAATTGCTTTCGAGCCAAGCCAGGACCACAAACAACCAGAGATGAATCTTTACTGAATAACAATGAGGATTCTTTCGCAGCCTTGGCAAAAAATCCATCCCTAACATCGCCTGAACTCTTCTCACGTTTACCACCACCCCGAAGTGTAAATGTTGCTAAATCTCTCATTCCATGTGATGCGATTTCGAAGAGTAAAATTTCATCGTTTTCAACCACTACAATTCCTATTTTTGCACGACCACCCTCTTGCACGGCTTCACTGAGTAATTTCACATCTGCACTGTTCCATCCGTCATCAGCAGTCAATTCTAACTCGTCGCCAAGCCCAATATTATGGGTATGAAATGAGCCTTTGTCAATCGGTGCCTCGGTGATGACACCGTGCAATCTAAGATTATCAGAGAATATCTGAAATTCAGAATCTTCAACTGAAATCTGAATCCACATTGGCTTTCGTTCTGCTGATTTTGCCCTACCGCCTTCTTGTGTACCTGTAGTTTGGTCGCGTCGGTGAGAAACCATCCCCGCGGATTTGTTTCCCTTCACTAATTGTGAGAGCACCCAGAGGTCATCCTCATGTTGAATACGAAGTTTCATCATATCTTCGTCTCGTTTTAGAATCTGCATTTTGCGCCCCCCAATTCACCGTATTGCATGGTTCCTATTCAACCCCTCGCGCGGAATTATGGATTGAAAAACAATACAATTTACTCATTGTTGATTATGCGCCACTGGCTGAACCGGAGTAACTGTAGAATGTGACCATAGTCTGAGTATGGCCAATCCCCTCTATTTTTGATAATTCATCCAAGATTGAATCACCAAGGCTATCCATTTCACGAGCGACTACCTCAATGATAAAATCCCACTGACCGGTGATGATATGACAACCAACGATAAATGGCAATTTGCAAATCTCTTTTGCAACACTTCTACGATCTTCCCTTGCTTTGTCACCAGCCCAATTTGCAAGTAAGAAACCATGGAGTGGTAGTCCCAATTTTTCATGGGAAATTTTGACAGTGAATTTGTCGATAACTCCGCGGTCTTGTAGTCTTTTTATCCTATCATGAACCGTAACTCTAGGCATATTTAGCCTATCTGCGATACTCTTTGTGCTAGCTCTTGCATCTTCTATTAGAAGTTCAAGAATTTGTGTGTCTTTATCGTCAAGTTGGCTAAAAAGCATGATTGTCGTATTGGCGGCTTATTCATATTACTTCCGTCATACAGTCGGCTTTTTCCATTATAAGCCACCCATTATCCGACACACAAGACCATTGGCTGGCGTATTGTTGAAGTCAAATGGACCCTTCGTAGGGCTATGGCAACAGATGAAACCGACAACAAGTTCGCAACAAAAGCAGTACACTCAGGGACGAAGCACATTGAGGGTGCTGTCAACACTCCAATTTTTCAATCATCAACTTACAAATTAACTGAGGAGAGATATGCTGGTTGGGCCGCTGGCGCTCAACATACTCTTCTGTACTCACGTCTTTCAAGTGTTAATTCAGATGCTGCAACTGAGAAAATTTGCGCTATGGAAGGTGCTGAAGATGGATTGTTATTTGCTAGCGGAATGGCGGCGATTTCCACAACGCTTCTCGGCCTTCTTTCTCATGGTGACCACTGTGTGTCTGCCCCTGATGTTTATGGTGGGACATATGGATTGATGACTGAAGAATTACCAAGATTTGGTATTGAAGTCACATTTGCCGATATGACTGACCCATCATCCTATGAAGCAGCCATCCAAGACAATACCAAAATTCTGTATATTGAAACTATTTCAAATCCAACTCTAAAAGTTGCAGATGTTCCTGCTTTTGCAGAGATTGCACAGCGACACAATCTTCTGTTAATCATCGATAACACCTTTGCCACTCCGTGGGCAACTCAACCAATTACAATGGGATGTGATTTAGTTATCCATTCTACTACCAAATACCTTGGAGGACACTCAGATATTGTAGGTGGTGCGGTAGTTGGTGATGCTGAATTAATCGCTACTCTTTTCCTTAAGAAAGTACACTTCGGAGGTTGCCTAGACCCACACGCCTGTTACCTTCTTGAGAGGGGGATGCGCACACTTCACGCCCGTATGCCCATACATGTGAGCAATTCAATGGATTTAGCCCAGCGATTAGAACAACACCCAATGGTTCACTCAGTAAATCAACCAATGATTGAGGGGGATAGCCAATATGAGATTGCTCAAAAAATAATGCCAAGAGGAACAGGGATGTTGGCCTTTACCTTACATGGAGGAGATGAGGCAGCAACAAAATTCGTTAGTAGTCTAGAACTGATTTTCGAAGCAACTAGCCTTGGTGGTGTTGAAAGTTTAGCAGAATGCCCCTTCAATACAAGCCATATGTTTGTACCAGAAGATGTTAGAATTGATGCAGGTATCAACCCAGGATTTGTTAGAATTAGTGTTGGAATTGAAGATGTTGAAGATCTATGGAACGACATTTCACAGGCATTATCAAGCATCTAATTTAATTCCACATAGGTGATGAAGTGGATATTGTTACCATAAGTGCTGCAATTGCTTTCATCATCCCAATGTGCTTTTCACCCGGGCCAAATAATCTGCTTTGTGCTGCCCATGGCTCAAATCATGGTTTCAAAAATACCATCCCCCTAACTCTTGGAATGGTTATCGGTTGGTCAAGCCTAGGTATTGGGGTAGGAATGGCATCAACAATAATTGAGAAAAATGAAGGATTATTCACTCTTCTATCATGGGTTGGTGCACTGTACATTGTCTACCTTGCTTACAAAATGGCTAATACAAATTTGACTGAACTAGATTCGAAGGCATCAGAACCAATTTCTTCTCGTGAACACTCTGAACGACCACTTGGATTCCGCACAGGAATTGTTCTACAAATTGTCAATGGCAAAGCTTGGATACATTTTTTAATTCTAATGACAACTTTTGGAGCCACATTTGGTTCTGGTTTCTTATCAAAGGTAGCACTTGTTGGTCTAAATGGAGTGTTTGGATACTCTGCTGTTTTGGCTTGGACTGCTTCAGGTGTGACCCTGAGTAAAATATTCTCAAGTCCTAAACAGGCAAAGGCACTCAATCTTGGACTCTCCTTTACCTTACTTATTGTCGCGATTTGGATAGTTTATCCATTTTAAATTCAAGCGATATAGAATCGTTGAATTATTAGCCAAAAATACCAGTTTGGTTGCCGTCCTTATCAATGTCCATGTCAATTGCTGCTGGCCTTCTAGGAAGACCCGGCATAGTCATCATGGCACCACAGACGGCGACAACAAATCCAGCACCAGCATTGAGCCGTAGTTCCATGATTGGTAAAGTAAAGCCGCTTGGTGCCCCGATTTCGTTTGCAACATGGCTGAATGAATACTGTGTTTTTGCCATGCAAACAGCCAATTTATCGTATTTCCATTTCTTAATGAGTTTGAGGTCACGTTCTGCCTGCTTGTGTAAGTCTATTGATTCAGCACCATAAACCATTGTAGCGACTCGTAACATCTTCTCAACAACACCCATTTTTTTATCAAATAAAGGTTCGAAAGGTCGACCATTTGCGAGGTGGTCTTGGCAAGCGGATGATACCGCATGAGCGAGGTCAATTCCACCGGCTCCACCACGTTGATGACCATCGAAAATAACAGCATTGTCGGCACCACAATCATGAGCACATTTCAGCAATTCTTGAACCTCCGCTTCGGTATCTGTTGTGAAACGATTTACAGACACTACTACCGGAACCATGAATCGCTTCATATTCTTGATATGACGAGATAAATTTGTCATCGCTCCGCGAGAAACTGCCTCAACATTCTCTTTGGATAATTCTTCTTTTGATGGCCGTTGCCCACCTGATGATGAAAAACCGCCACCATGTAATTTCATGCTACGAACTGTAACATTGATGACTATGCAATCTGGTGGAATTCCACTTGCGGCCGCCTTAATGTGAATCGCTTTTTCAGCACCCATATCAGAACCAAAACCGGCCTCAGTAACCACGTAATCAGATACTGCTAAAGCAAGATTATCCGCAATTAAACTGGAATTTCCATGTGCAATATTTGCAAAAGGACCTGCATGAATGAAGGCTGGATCTCCTTCTAAAGTTTGGACTAAATTTGGCAATAATGCATTCCGCAACAAAATTGACATCGGACCTGCTGCACCGATATCTTCGGCTTTTACAGGATTTCCATCTCGGTTTTGACCAACTACAATTTCACCAAGACGCTTGCGTAAATCAAGATAGTCGCTTGCTAAAGCCAGAATTGCCATGACCTCGCTAGCCGCTGTAATGTCAAACCTCTCCTCACGTGCAAAACCGTTCAATGCACCTCCTAAACCAATGGCAGAATTCCTGAGAGACCGGTCATTCATGTCTAAAACTCTAGGCCAAATAATTCTAGATGGGTCAATGTCTAACTTGTTTCCCTGGTGAAGATGATTATCAAGAATCGCAGAGCAGAGGTTGTGAGCAGAAGTTACTGCATGGATATCTCCTGTGAAGTGGAGATTTATATCTTCCATCGGGAGAACCTGTGAATATCCTCCGCCCGCTGCACCGCCTTTAATTCCGAAAACCGGCCCCATTGATGGTTCTCGGATTACACATACCGCGTTTTTGCCGATACGGTTCAATCCCTGATTAAGGCCAATGGTTGTGACCGTCTTCCCCTCACCAAATGGAGTAGGGTTTACACTGGTAACCAAAATTAGTACACCTTTGGGTTTGTCACGACGATTCTTCAGTGCATCCCACGATATTTTTGCCACGCCATTTCCTTGTGGGCAAAGGTCTTCAACACCTAAACCTAATTTCCATGCAACCTCTTCAATCGGAATAGGATTCGCGGCGAGCGCGATTTCAAGGTCAGTTGGCATGGTGGCTCGTGTTGTCAATGAGTATTCAAGTCTTCATCAATTTGTGATTCAAACTGTAATGTTTAGATGGGTGAAATCGGATTTCGGTTATACCCTTCAGATTCGATTAACCAACCCCATAAAATTGTAAGAATGCAATTTTCTAGCCTGATGTCGGAAAAGCGCGAGCCTTTTCACCAACCACGATGTGGCAAATCTGATGTCCAAGGCGCGAATAGTCTGTGCCGCTGTGGCTGGTAATCCTATCAGTCACTCATTGACTCCGTTTCTGTTCGATAAAGTCGCCCAGATATTGCAAAGAAGCGGGGACAATATCACATTTCATGCGTGTGAAAAAATCAAACACAATTCTCTTATTGATGCACTAGCGTGGGGCCACGCAAAGATGTCTGCAATCGCTAAGGAAGATGAGGGGGCAGACCCTGGAAGACGAGAAATTTGGCTATCTATCACTAGCCCACTAAAACATCAACTTCCACTTGATTCGGGTACCGAATGGGCAATAGGTGAGGCAATGTTAGCATCGGTAAATCAAATGCGTCACGATGGGCATGTTTGGAAAGCCGCTAACACTGATGGTGCCGGTTTGTTGATGGTTGCTAAAGAATTTGGTTTTGATTTCAACTTGACAGATGATTTAGAACGCCCTTTGCTATGCATGGTGGGTGGTGGCTCAACCGCACGTGCTTGCGCTGCGGCATGGACTGAAGCAGGAGGGAAAATTTGGTGGAAAGAAGGCAAACGAAATCTCTCTCCCCGAGGACCATGGAAAAATTCTATGGTGAATGCAAGAGATGTTTGTGACCATGTGGGTCGTAGACTACACATTGATTTTGACCAGCCCGCTGGTTCAACCCCCGAAATCAAAGGTGAGCGAATTGAAGCAGGAGTAGATGCTCCTGTTTTTCTCTCAGTTAGTTATTCAGAAGGTGAATTTGAATCAGTTATTGAAAATGAATGGGGATTATTTTTAGATGGCAGGTGGTTACTAGTAGCCCAGCATCTACAGGCGTGGGTACATCTTTACAACCCATCAGCCGCTGATGATTTACCCACGCTCAGAGAATTGATGGATATTCTTATTTCTGCCTGAATCATGAACTAAACGGCGACTCATTCAAAGGGAATTGGCTTGAAGCAAATACCCATGAAGAGGCAAGTGGGGACGGGTTTGGCCCTATCAACACTCATGCTTTCAGCAATTTTGACTTCACTGATTATGACTACAACTGCTGAATCATCCGAAGAATCCTCAAATTTCACTCCACCTGTTAGCGCAGACAGATTTTTACCGGGTTGGAAAGATTCTAGGTACGTTGATTCAGAGAATAACCAGAAGGATATTCGCTTTTACTATCCATCCGCACAATCCGGAGAAGATGAGCCTATTGATTGTGCTTGGGCACCTTACCCGTGGCTCGCATTTCATGCTGATGAAGGAGAAAGTTTTGATGACTATTCTTGGTTAGGTGAAGGGTTAGCAAAGGCTGGTTATTTTGTTGTCATCATAGGAGAAGAGAGAGCAGGTGATGAATCATACCAAGGAATTCTAGACCATGTTCAATTGATTGAATTTATCGGATTCATCAATCTAACAGGAAATCCAAATCGTGGGCCAGCAGGTGCGCAGGGATGCATTGACATGGACCACTGGGGTGTTTCAGGACATGGGCGCGGCGCTGGGTTAGCGATGGCTGTGAGCAGTTATTGGGGCTCAGTTTTCAGTTCAGGGCAATACCAACCCCCTCGGGCACTTTTCGGCGTCGGGCTAGACATTGATGACATAGGGGAAAATGTCCAAGCAATCGGTTTAGCAAATCCGGCTCATTCATTATTTCTAACTGGCACTGTGGATACAGTTGCCCCAATTGATGAGCATGTGAAGCCATTACTTCAGCAGTGGAATGGTGGCTGGCAACTGTTAGAGGTTGTAGGTGCTAACCATGT
>JAERSV010000039.1 GCA_016845345.1 Methanobacteriota archaeon | reverse complement strand
CAAATCAAGAAAACGTGGATTTGGATACACTAGCAGCGAATGGTTCAAAGAAAAATTGTAAAAATTGTGGTTTTCGCAATGAGTGCCCCTCGTCAGCCGTTGTTATTCCAAACAATGGCCTCATTTCTGAAACATAGGGTAGCGTCTACTTCGCTACCTATTGCTTTAGGAATTGGATTAGAATATGCCCATATCCATCAAAGCATCTTCGCTAGCATGTACTTTCGGGTCCCAACGTGGAGTCCAAACTAGATTGACATGAACCGTTTCTACGTCATCTGTAGATAAGGCGGCCCGATGTACTGAAGCCATGATTTCTGGCGCCATCGGGCATCCAGGCGAAGTCAAAGTGAGGTCAATTTCAGCATGAATGCTGTCGTCTTTCTCTTCAATGCGTACATCATAGACTAGCCCCAATTCAACAAGACTGATTTCCAATTCTGGGTCTTCAACTGGGTGAATCGCTTCCAAAACCGATTCTTTGGTTGCCGCCATTTCAATCACTCCATCATCTCGCGCGCCTCTTTACGCACTTTAGTGAACATATTGAGGAAGCCATTGGCCCGATTTGGGGTGAGGGTTTCTGAGAACCCAAGTTCTCTCGCGAAAGTCGCTGGGAAATCAGCTACTTCTTCGGCTGTCAGCCCATTGATTGCTCTCTGAGTAATCGCCATCAAGCCCTGAACAATTTGTGCATCTGCCCCACCTAGCATTCTGAAACCAGTGTCGTCATCCATTGAACAGGTCACATGTGCCTCAGACTGGCACCCGTGAACTTTGTTGTCCTCATTCCACTCGTCAGGCGGCAGTAATTCGCATTCCCTTGCCCAGTCATAGAGAACCTCGTATCTCTCCATGGGGTCATCAATTTCTGAGAATTCATCAATGATTTCTTGTAGTGCCGCTGGCCAATTTCCTGCACCATAACCAATCTCTTCACCATCTCCAACTGACTTTGGAGTAGTGCGTGTCGGGACTTCATCAATGATTTTCTCAACCCTTGAACCCACATCCTCTGCCAATTCATTGACAATAGGGTCATCCAACATTGCTAACATTTCACGTGGTTCCATTGCTGAAACAATGACATCATCTCCTTCAACATGAATAGCGACATTGCATGGCAATAAAACTCCAAGTTCAGGCTTTGCTTCCAAACCGCGCGCAGCATGTTCAGGCATGCAAGCGCCAAGAATCATGTATGGACGGTAAACTTCGCCAAGAGATTGCATCACATTTCCAGCAACATCAATTTCACTAATAATCCCAAATCCAGCCTCTGAAATCATTTCGCGCAAGATTTCAACGGTGTCCTCAAAATTTGAATTGCTCTTGGCGTGTCTCTCAAACTGCATGTTCTCACCTAGTCAATCTCCCGACTACCCTTTCAAGGTGTGCAATGAAAGCGTCCGCCTCTTCTTGAGTATTGTAAAGGTAAAATGATGCTCGGTTAGTTGCTGTAATCCCGAGTTTTCGCATCAGTGGTTGGGCGCAGTGGTGCCCCGTTCGTACGGCAAAACCCCCAAGGTCAAGGAAGTGTGCCAAGTCCTCTGCATGGATAGTTTCGTGAAGAAAAGACACGACTCCTGAACAGTCTGGGTCTGTGTGGTCGCCGTATACCTTGATACCTGGAATTTTAGCGATTTCTGTTGCGGTGTGGGCTCCTAAATCGTGAATATGTTGGTGGACTTCATGCATGTCAAATTGTGCAAGATAGTTGATTGCAACACCCCAGCCGATTGCTTCTGCTATTTTTGGGGTGCCTGCCTCAAACCGGTAAGGACCGGTTTGGTAAGTAGAATGGTCAAGGAATACCTCCTCAATCATATCCCCACCTGCCATGAAAGGTTCCATCTCATCTAGCATTCCTGGGCCAACAATTAGTGCACCTACGCCGGTTGGCCCACACATTTTGTGAGCGCTGAGGGAAACGAAGTCGGCGTTGAGTTTGGTGCAATCTAATCTTTCGTGAGGTGATGCTTGGGCGGCGTCAATGAGAACTCTTGCTCCTTTGCCGTGGTTACCTCGGGTGTGTGCTAACTCGATGATTTCTTCCACGGGATTTCGAGTTCCAAGTACATTGCTGGTATGAACACAGCCGACAAAACTGGCCTCATCGATTGAAGCTTCAAATTCATCCATGTTGAGTTGGAATGTTTCAGGGTCAACAGAAACAAAGCGAATTTCAATTCCTCGCTCTTTAGCAATTAGTTGCCATGGGACGATGTCAGCATGGTGTTCCATTTCTGTAACTAGTACAACATCACCCTTCTTGAGATTCGCTCGCCCCCAAGCATGGACTACCAAATTTATCGCTTCAGTCGTTCCACTTGTGAAAACAACTTGTTCTCTTTCAACATAGAACCAGTCAGCAATATCTTGTCGGGCTTTCTCGTAGGCAGCAGTTGCCTCCCCAGCGAGCGTGTGAACCGCTCGGTGGACGTTACTGTTGTTTTTTTCATAGTAATCAGTCATTGCCTGAATGACGACTTTTGGCTTTTGAGTGGTGGCTGCATTATCCAAGTAAACTAACGGCCGACCAGAGGGAAGAATTCGCGAAAGAATTGGGAAGTCAGCGCGGATTAAAGGTAGATTCAGTGCCATATTCCTTCCTCCTTGGATTCCGCCATCAGCCACCACATTATCAATCCATGTTTTCTATTATTCACACCTATGGTGTGTTTTCAAGATGTAGATGAAAGTCCACCAGAAATAAGTTGGTCAAGCCAAGTATGGATTTGTTTTGACCCCATTTCATTGAGAGTAGAGTTCAGAAATGCTGTGATTAGGAGTCCACGTGCTCCATTATCGGAGAAACCGCGGGTTTTCAAGTAGAACATTTGTTCTTCATCAACTGGGCCACTAGCAGTTCCATGACCACATCCTACTACTTCATTTTCCAAAACTTCTAGTTCAGGAATTGAGTCAGCCTCAGCATCTTTTGAAAGTAGTAAATTATTGAAGACTTGAGCGGAATCTGAACCTTTTGCACCTTGAGCGATTCTGAGCATCCCTGTTCCGATCGTCCGGCTTTTTCCACCACAGGTTGAGTGCCATTTCAGACGGCTGAAAGTTTCTGGTTCTTCGTGCATGATTTCGACATGGTGGTCGTTATGCTGGCTTCCTGCTGAAAGGATTGACCCATTTACCTGAAGATTAGCGCCTCGGCCTTCTAGAATATACCTCAAATCACCCTTGGTTTGCACACCACCAGAACCAACGGTTCCGAATTTTACTTGAGCATCTCGCAGCAGTGTAAATTGCTCAATTCTGAGAAGTTTGCTAGCCCCTAATCGATTAATTACAACGTCGTTGAAAATTGCAGAATTATCAATCTTACCACATCTCATGAGTCCGAACCAATCAGCACCGCTCTCAATCAAAGTAAGCAGTTCAGTCTGCGAATTTGCCCCTACTGAGACATCAATTTGGATACCGCTTACAGTTCCTGTGCTCTCAACTGTAAGTAAGAGAGGTTGATCAATGATTACTCCATCATCAATTGTGATTTTTACTGCGCTCTCTTCGGAGAGTGCGCGGATGAAAGCGCCACCCACATCAGATTCATTTTTTCTAGTTAGGTGACCTTCTATTGCAGAAATAGAAACTCCCGCTGGCAGTTCACTTCCATCCAACATTGTGAGAGATACAACCGCTGGCGAGACTCCACTTGGGATTTCTTCTGGCTTTCCTGTAGGATGAATCCTGTGCCAAGGTGTGTAGCGCCACAAATGGTCGGCTCTATCAGGGGCAGGAATAGCAAGGTATTCTGCTTGACTTGACATCAAATCACCATCACTCTGTCTAAATCGAATTTAAAATCGATCACCCGATGCTACCTTCCATTTCCAGTGCCATCAGTTTGTTGAGTTCAACTGCATATTCCATTGGCAATTCGCGGGTAAATGGTTCAAAGAATCCGTTGACAATCAGAGCCATAGATTCGTCTTCTGTGTGCCCGCGGCTCATCAAGTAAAACAACTGTTCATCGCTGACTTTACTGACACTAGCCTCATGTTCACTGCGGCAGGTTGGGTTGGAAATTTCCATCGTGGGATAAGTATCTGACTGACTATCTTCGTCAAGAATTAAGGCATCACAGACAACATTAACTTTGCAATTTTCTGCTTTCTTTGCCACAGTAACCATCCCTCGATAACTACCCCTACCCCCATCTTTGGAGATACTCTTGGAGAGAATCTTGCTCGTCGTGTTCCTTGCCAAGTGGTGAACTTTTGCGCCAGCGTCTTGGTGTTGTCCTTGACCTGCATAAGCAACTGAAATTACTTCTGCGTGTGAGCCCTCTCCCTTGAGAATGACAGCGGGATACTTCATCGTAAGTTTTGAGCCGATGTTGCCGTCAACCCATTCGACTGTAGCATTTTTGTGGGCGATTGCACGCTTTGTGACTAAATTGTAGACATTGTTTGACCAATTTTGAACGGTTGAGTATCTGATGTGCGCATCTTTGTGAGCAATCAATTCCACTACTGCACTGTGCAGACTCTCTGTTGAGTAAGTTGGTGCTGTACATCCCTCAACATAATGGATCGAAGACCCTTCATCAGCAATAATCAGAGTTCGCTCAAATTGTCCCATGTTTTTCGCATTGATACGGAAATATGCCTGAACTGGCATCTCAACTTTGACACCTTTTGGGACATAGATGAAAGACCCGCCTGACCAGACCGCTGTGTTCAGTGCTGAGAATTTGTTATCTTGATATGGAACGACTTTGCAAAAATATTCTTTGACAAGGTCTTCGTGTTCTTTCAAGCCAGAATCCATGTCGAGGAAGATTACACCCTGTGCCTCCAAGTCTTCTCTGATTGAATGATAGACTGCCTCGCTTTCATACTGCGCGGTTACTCCTCCAAGCCACTTCTGCTCGGCATCTGGAATTCCAAGTCGGTCAAATGTCCGCTTGATGTCTTCTGGGACATCGTCCCAATCATTTTCTGTTTTATTTCCAGACCGTAGAAAGTAAGTTATTGCCTCAAAATCAATGTTGTTTAAAATCTCAAGATTTCCCCAACTTGGCATTGGTTGTTTCATGAAATGATGGAATGCCTTGACACGGATATCAGTCATCCACTCTGGCTCATTTTTCAATTCTGAAATATCGCGGACTACTTGTTCGGAAAGCCCAGCATCAAATCTAACAGTGGAGGTTTCAGGGTCATGCCATCCCGCCTCATATTCCCCGACGACATCTCGGGCTTCTGAATCACTCATGCTGCCACCCTCTCTTCCCCAAGCCACTCATAGCCTTTGTCTTCTAATTTCAGTGCCAATTCCGGACCACCCGAAGCGACTATTTTTCCATCAACGATGACATGAACATAATCTGGATTGACATGATCGAGTATTCTTTGATAGTGAGTTATAATGAGACAAGCAGCGTTTCCAACTGAGGAATTAATCCCGGTTGCAACTGTACGCAATGCGTCAATGTCAAGTCCTGAATCAGTTTCATCAAGGACTGCTAACTGTGGTTTTAGAAGCATCAATTGTAGAATCTCAAGTCGCTTCTTCTCTCCGCCGCTAAATCCATCGTTTACATAGCGGCCCAGAAATTTCTTATCCACATCTAATAGGTCCATGCAGGTTTTCAGTTCCTTTCGGAATTCCCGCGCCTTTGGCGTATTATCACCTCGAATAGCGGCAACTGACTTGCGCAAAAAATTTCCAACTTGAAGGCCTGGAACAGATTGTGGATATTGGAATGACAAGAACACACCGAGTCGTGCCCTCTCCCATGGTTCTAGGGAAAGAATGTCCTCACCGTCAATAGTTACTGAGCCCTCGGTCACCTCATATTCTGGGTGTCCCATCAAGACCTTTGCAAGAGTTGATTTGCCACTACCATTTCTGCCCATTAGGGCGTGAATTTCGCCCTTTTTCATAGTTAAATCAATGCCGTTGAGAATAGCCTCATCACCAATAGATACGTGTAGATTACGAATCTCCACCACACCTTCGCCACTCATCTCAATACCTCCACAATGATTGTGGTTTGGTTGGCCTTTATGAAGGCGTGTTCCCATCTTTCATGCGACAGTTAGTCTAGATTCATCAATAACGATAGCCCATCATATGTTTACAGAGTAAATTCAACCGCAGGCAATGAGTCATAGAGGTTGGGCTGTTACGACTGAATAATGGGTGAGGACGAACTAACGGATTCTTATGCCGCAGAAGTCGCTGCGAGCATGGCGGCTGAGGCTGAAGCACGTTTGTCAGAAGTCGTTAATCCAGATGAGGAGGCGCGATTCGCATCCCTATCTCTAGTTGAGTTAGTATCTTCAGGAGGCGGCCCCGATTTGGTTCGTGCCATTATGGTTAGGCTTGGTGAGGTCAGAGCCGCTTTGGTTGGCCATGGCGGCGCAGTCGTGGTTGACAACAGTAAGGTGATTACTGCACAAAATGGTTCACAATCTTTGGAATTACAGTTGAATTTAGACGGTGCTTGTGTGGCTTGTGGAGCCGCACCGGGCACCTTGCAGGGGATTCAAAACGATTTACTGATGGATAAAGAGGTCTCTGTAGTTACATTCAGTTCAGCAATGCTGGACCATTTTGATGATTTGACATCGGAATTCCTACAATTGCATGCTAATGTTAAATTCGTTTGAGGTGATGAAATTCCGTCAGAAGCTAGTTCTTGGCATGCTGATTTGGAATCAGCATTAGCGGAATCGAATTTTGGTCTTCCTGATGATTATGAATTGCAGTGGACCCCACTGCAACCTTTTGATGATTGGATAATCAATATTTCAAAAAATGAACATAATGCCGCGGTAGTAATTACTGCTCATCAAATGTCAATGAGTCAACATCTAATTTCACTTGTAAATGAGAATGCGTCAGGGCGATTAATCAAAATAATAGCCACACCTAAGCAGAGAGAATTTGATGATGAATTGCTCTCAACTCTTGAAGAATCAGAGATTAACCTCCTTCTGTATTGAATTCCCTGTTCAACGGGGGATTGATATTGAAGCGCTGTCGTTGCCTGCTTGATGGGAGAGGATGAAGCGGCACAATCTGCGATCGCTGAAGCCTCAGCAGATACCTCTGCTGATGGTATCAATCGTAAAGTTACGGTTGAAGTCGTGCATAAGCAAGAAGGCTTTGGAACTGCAGCATGGACAGTTATCGGAATGCTCCTAGTCGTCGCCGCTGTTGGCTCTTGGTTCATGCTCTCAGGAAATAGTGCAAACGGTGACGGTGGCGGCTTATTTGGCGGCGGAGGAAATTGCGGTGATGGCATTGATAACGACAATGACGGACGCATTGACCGCGCTGATGGCGACTGTTACGACCAGGTGAATCCTGAGTGGAAAGGCTACAAGTCCGGTCATATGGAAGATGGTAGAAATGATCCACCTAGTGGCGAATCATGATGACTTTTCCTTTATTCAACTGAGCCGGTGGCAACAAAAGGCAGTGGCTACCCCGTGTTTCTGTAGGTGAGGCCATGAGCACAGATAGCGTTCGCAAAGTCTCTCCGTGCAAAGAAGGTGATCACGGTAAATTCGAAGTCAAGTCAAGTGATGGCTGGGCTCGCCTTGGTTTATTTCATACCAATACCCACAAACTGGCTACTCCGACTCTTTTACCGGTAGTAAATCCGAATATTCAGGCTATATCCCCAAGTGAAATGTGGGACATCGGATTTGAAGCACTGATTACTAATTCATACATCATTTGGAAGGGGGGAGAACTCAAAGAAAAGGCCCTAAAAATGGGAGTGCATAAACTACTCAATTACCCAGGGGTGATAATGACCGATTCGGGAGTTTTCCAGCAATATGTGTATGGAGATGTTGAAATCGGTGAAGTGGAAGTGGTCGAGTTTCAACGAGAGATTGGTGTTGACATTGCCACGATGATGGATGTGTTTGGTCGCCCTGACATGACTAGGGAGGAACTTGAAGATGCAGTCGCCGTGACTGCTGAGAGAGGGCCTGCGGCGTTGACAGCCGCGGGTGAAACTTTGTTAAACGGCCCGATTCAAGGTGGAACTTACTCTGATTTACGGGAGAAATCTGCGTTCATGATGTCAGAGATGGACTTCGCGGTCCATCCGATTGGTGGGGTTGTACCATTGATGGAAAACCAGCGTTATCGTGAATTAATTGAATTAATAGTCGCTAGTAAGTCTCAACTTACACCTGAAAGACCAGTGCATTTATTTGGCTGTGGGCATCCGATTTTGTTTCCAATTTGTATTGCACTTGGAATTGACTTATTTGATTCAGCGGCTTATGCATTATTTGCCAAAGATGACCGCCTCCTAACTCCTACAGGAACCATCAAACTTGGTGAAATTCAAGAATGGCCACATATGTCACCGGCTCTTTTCTCGATAACTCCTGCTGAGGCAAGAAATCTACCAAAAGAAAAGAAAATTGAATTGTTAGCACGGCATAATTTACAGGTCACATCAGCAGAACTTGCGCGTTGCCGGGAAGCAATTCGTACTGACACATTATGGGATTTAGTTGAACAAAGAAGCCATGCTAACCCCGAACTTAGAGAAGCAACTCTTTGGTTATACGAAAACATGCCTGCGGACTTAGTGTTAAACACCCCACCTTGCCGTGCTGGAGGGATTCAATGGTCCACAGATATTGACTTGCACCCACGCGTCGTACATGCCTCACACTGGCTTGATTGGGCTCCTCCACCTTGTGACCATTTTGGAAATTTAATCGATGTTGAAGACCGATTTGTAGTTATTATTCACGGTAGTTCTGGGCCTTGGCGTGAATCAGATGGTGCTATAATTTCTAAAATGGTCCGTAATTGGCCTCAAATTATCCCTTTAATTTACACTCCAATAGGATTGATTCCTTTTCAACTTGAAGACATAAATCCGTTCGCTCATATGTTAGGACCTGCAATTCTCTGGGATGCTTCTTTGCCAGAATTTGATGGCAAAGATGAATTGGAAGAGTATTTTTTGCCTCTTGTAGAAGAATTATTAGATTGCGATTTTGAAAGAATTGTTCTGCATAACTCTGCAGATGAAGAAGAGGATTTGTTCGAGCGCCTTACTATTTTACTTGGCGAAAAAATGCCTTCGGGCGAAGGCAAGCGCTCAGGTGTCAGAAGTCATCACCAGCGATATGCAATCTGTGACAAGATTAATATGTTTTCTGGTTTAGGCTACGATGTGACGCATTCTATAGCACCAAATCTGACCTTTGTAATGAGTCGAACTAGAAGAGTGAACAATGTGTTACTCGACGGAGTCCATATCTTTAGTCAGAGGCTAACTGACGGTGGATTGAGTTTGACCACGGATGGTGCAAAGTGGATTCATGAGATGATGGTTGCTAATTCTGAAACGGTAGGTCTTCCAGAAGTCGTAATTGATTCAGACGCTGAACCTTTTGTTCGCGATGGCCGCAATGTAATGCACGGATTCATCCTTGGTCACCAAGGTTTACTACGAACTGGAATGCCATGCTTGATTGTCAATCAATCAGGTGAATTAGTTGCTCATGGCATATCTCAATGCGGAGAAAGAGAATTGCTAGCATTTGGTAAAGGAATTGCTGTGAAAACCCGTGGTGGAATTAAATTAGATTGAGTTTTCAACTCATGCCAAACATGCCTAAATCCCTTCCTTTCTCCTGTGAAAACCCGTGGTGGAATCAAACTCGATTGAATTTTCAACTCGTGCTAAAAAAATCTCTAAATCGCTTCAATCGTCGGATACCGGCAGGGGATTGATTCAAGGGCTATCTTCCCCTCACGGAGTGAGGGGGACTTGGTTTGCAGACAATTATTGCAACAGAGAAACTCACCAAGATGTATGGACCCCACGTCGCAATTGACGAAATGAGTCTCAAAATCAATAGTGGTGCAACTGCATTATTAGGTCCAAATGGTGCAGGTAAAAGCACCATGATCAAAACTTTACTTGGTTTAATTCAACTTACATCAGGGGATGGTGAAGTCCTCGGTTACAATATCCGAACAGAAGGAGATAGCATACGGCAAAGGATTGGTTACATGCCAGAATACGACTGTTTGACCCCTGAGATGAATGCGATACATCAGGTGAAGTATTGTGGTGAATTAACCGGGATGAACACAAACGTCGCTATGCAAAGGGCACACGAAGTTCTCGAATATGTTGGGTTGAGGGACCAGCGTTATCGCGAAATTTCCAGTTTCTCAACAGGTATGATGCAGGCTACGAAGTTAGCGTGTGCAATTATTCATGACCCTGAACTTTTGATTTGTGACGAGCCAACTAATGGCTTAGATACCAAGGCTCGTGGTTTCATGCTTGATACTTTGTTTCAGGTTGTTAAGCAAGGCAACAGGTCAATTCTAATGTGCAGTCATCTGATGGATGATGTGGAAAAAATATGTGACCGAATTGTGATGATTCACAAAGGAAAATTGATTGCTCAGGGTAAAATTGAGGATTTGAAGGCAATTGACCGCGAAATTGAGATTTGGGTTTGGGGTGGTGCTTCACGAATGGAAGCGGCACTGAACGATGCTGGATTAACTCCTCGAAGAACCGGGAGAGTCATGCGAGTTGTTCGCCAGGATGAAACCACTTACGACTTAGTTCTAGAATTAGCCGCGAAGGCACAGGTTCAGATTCGTAGGATGGAGGATTACGAACCCTCTCTAGAAGATCTGTTCCTTGTCATCATGGACCGCCTTGGATATGGAGTGAAATCTTCGGCTGATTTGTTACAATCTCAGCCCCCAACTACCTCCGTTGCACCTGCTCCATCACAACCGGGGGGTAATTTTTGATGGAAGATGAAATCCCCGATGTGGATGATTTATTTGGCGAAGATTATCCGTCACCTTCCCAACAAATCACTGAGGAATCTGCGGCAATCACGGATTCAAATCCAGAACCAAATTTTGAGGATGATGCAATTGAATCTTTGATGCAAGTTGAGCCTTCAACTCCTCAAACAGAGATCCAGCCTGCTGATGCTGAATTCATGGGTGAAAAAGGAGGTGTCGTTACTGGAAGAGGCAGGATGGAAGCCGCCTTTGGAACTGGTGATGGTGACGAAGTAGCAACCGCACAAGTAGCGCAAGTTTCATCTGAAGTTCAAACTGGAACAATCTTTCACCAAGTGTACCGCCCATGGCGTGGTAATCTGAATAGCCGTTGGGTTAGAAATTGGTCGATTTTGCGATACCACATTTACGGCCTTTTTTCAAAGGGGCATAAGCCGTGGCCAATGATGACAAAGTTGGTTATTTTCGGGGTTTTAATCGCTTCAATTGGTGATTTACTCTTACTGACAGTTGGGGCTGCAACAGGGGTTGAAGCAATCGAACGCTTAGCAGGAATATCTCGTGGAAATTTGTATGGGCATGTACTATCGTTTTGGTTTAGAAATGCCTGTACTTATCCGATAGTAACTGCATTAATTATTGGCGGAATGATAAGTGAGGATAGACGGAATGGGACCTCTGCACTGTACTTTTCACGTCCTGTCAATAGGCGAGATTACGCGGCGATGAAGTTTCTCTCAGTTGCAATAATTCTCTCAGTTGTGGTGTTGTTCACTCTCTCTGCTTACTATCTTGGGGCAATCCTCGTGGGTGGTGAAGGGTGGTCATATGTCATGGACACTGGGTTATTGTTCCTCGGTGCTTTCCTTGCGGGCGGTCTACTAGTGTTCACATACACCAGTATTGGTCTTGCACTTTCCTCAGTTAGTTCTGGTAAATTCTTCCCTGCGGTTGCTTTCATTGGCTTGATTTTGGGAACAAAAATGGTAGCATTCTTGATATGGGCTTTGTTTGATAGTAGTGCAATTTACCTAATTTCGCCATATGACAATTTGGCTCATGTAGGACAATGGATGCTCGGACTGAATCATACTTACGAGCATCCAGCATCTTGGAGTCTAGTGATGCTGATTACAATGAATGCTATTTCTCTCTACATTCTTTCGGCTAGAGTTTCTTCCTTGGAGGTGACACGCGAGTGATTCCAGACCTATCCCAAGTTGGAACTAGCGAGACAAAGGAGTGGGCTCCAGTTGATGAAGCACCCCACATTATGCTTGACCATGTAACAAAGACCTATGGTTCAGTGATGGGTTTGAATGACGTTAGCATTGCCATCAAGGGTGGTGTAACTGGGATACTCGGTCAAAATGGGGCTGGGAAATCGACTTTGTTCAAGTTGATTGTAGGACGATTACAACCAAGTTCTGGAAATGTCCACCTTTTTGGTACAAATCCATTCAAAAATCCAGCTCCTTACTCAAGAATAGGCTATGTTTCCGAATCAGAACATCTCTACGATTGGATGACTGGTTTGGACTTCGTAGCAACGTTAGCTCGCCTTTACGGATACACTAGGGATGAAGCAAAAGAAAAGGCATTACATGTTCTTGATTTCGTCGGATTAGGCGATGTTGCCAACAAAGAAATCGGCAAGTATTCCAAGGGAATGAGACAGAGAGTAAAAATCGCACATGCATTGGTAAATGAACCCGACTTGATCATTCTTGATGAGCCCTTAGCAGGATGTGATCCTTTGGCCCGTACAACGATTATGAATGTTGTAAGGGAACTTGGTGCATCTGGGAAAACTGTGCTTGTAAGTAGTCATATACTTTCAGAAATTGAGAGAATTACTGAACAGATTATAATTCTCCACAATGGACGACTTTTGGCAATTGGAAACCTACATGCGATCCGTGAACTACTGGACAAACACCCCCACCGAATTCTTCTGCGCACCGATAACCCGCGAGGTTTGGGTACCGCGTTTCTTCCCCACGAAGATGTGTATGGCGTGCGTTTCCCAAATAGTGATGAATTAGTTGTTGAAACCAATAATCTCTCTTCTGTCCACCAAGCACTTCCAAGAATTTGTCATGAGAGTGGAATCAGAGTTACCGCGATTGAGAATCCAGATGACAACTTAGAGTCCTTGTTAGGATATTTAGTTGAAGGGAGGTCCTGATTATGGAGGATGACCCCACTGATTTCATCAAAGAACCGACGGTTGTGCCCGGTCAAATCTCAAAGGCGCCAACTCAAGTGGATTCAACATCTGAAAATTTTGAGAGGCAGGTAGAAGACGCGGTCCAAGCCCAAGCACTTGCTACTGCACAACCGCCTCAACCAAGCGCCCAGAGCGCGCCGGCTGCTGCCGCTGGGGCCGCGGTAACCCAGTTCCAAAGAGTTCAAACCCAAGCAGCACAAGCATTCCGCCCACTTACAAATACCGTGTGGAGTAGACTAGACCGGAAAGCCACGGCTGTTACAGAATTCACATTGCGCCAATACAGAACCAAGAATTCAACTTGGGTGGTACTAGGAATTGGGATGGTATTCGTTGCGATGATATTGATGTTTTATGGTGAAGCAATGTCATCCGGTTTTGAATCTGTAGACAATGATGGCGATTCTCATGATTATGATGGAGATGGTTACCCAACGGGACAAGAAAAAATCTACGGCACAAACCCGTGGGATGAAAATAGTCATCCGGACCCTGAATTAGTTACACCGGACCCGCCTGAAAAATGGATAGACGAAGATGGCATTGATTGGGATGGTGATTACTCAAACTCAAATCAAGGATTTGATGATGATGGGGATTGCACAGGTGTGGGCTGGGTAGATAATGAATCATTTGAACTACCTCGCAATCAAGATACGAACCGTGACGGAATTAACTGTAATGTTCGATATACAATGAATTCGACTACAAATACAATCTATAGAATAAATGCAGACCCTTATGTTGATGAAGACCCAGATGATGAGGAATTTCTCAAAGAATCGCTACACAGGGCGTTCGTTCTTGGGTTTGGAAAAATTGGATTCGCTTTCTTGATAGGAATCTTCGTCCCGCTCTTCCTTGCAACGGGATTGGTCCGCGATGAGATGGAGAGAGGAACTCTTCACTACATTATGGGTAAACCAATTGCCCGAGCAGAAATACTTGCTTACCGACTTCTCGGCTACATTGCTCTCGTTTGGCCTTACGCAACCGTGTTAATCCTCGTGACAGCGATAGTTACTGGTTTCCTTGCACCCTCTGATTCAATATTCAGATTCCATGACATGTCAGCATGGCTAGGGATTCTGTTAGCGTCTTGGCTGATGATGCTTGCATATGGTACAATATTCTGTACATTAGGAGTAATTAGCCCAAGATTTGGATTGTGGATTGCCATAGCATTTGGTGTCTGGGAATTCGCTATGGCTATGATTTCATTAGGTGCACCAAATTTCCCACTCACGTGGTTATCGGTTTCACACTGGGGGATTGAAATAATCAATTGCACATCTGTATTAGCCTATCCTGACCAAAGTTACCTGATTGAAATTGCTGGAATGAATAATGACTGGGGAAGTGAGGCGGCATTAGTAGGATTCTACAGCCCACCAAGTGTAATTGCTGGAAATTCGTTTGCCTCACTATTAATCTCAATTTTCGTATTGGTAGTATTCACAGTTTTCGCTCTCTTTATTGGCCAGTCTAGCCTAAAGCGAAAGGAACTCAATTGAGGTTTCAAAATGTTAAACACTAACTCGAAGGGCTCTCCAAGGACATGGGAGCCATTAGAAAAATTCGAAGGGGATTTTTCTTCATTTTGGCATTTAGATACCCTACCACCATTGCGGCGCCTGTCTTGGTGGTGGTGGTGGTGGTTAGTGATTATACCAGACCCAGATAGGCCCGGGCGTAGTAAACAATTGATGGTGCTTTGGTCAACACGTGATTGCGAGCGCATTGATGTCAGTGGATTTGATTGGTGGGGTGGCGGCAGAACCCATACTGATAATGAAGGTGGAATCGTTTTTCCGGGCATGGTAGCCTCTTGGTGGTTTGATGGAGAAAAGGTGTTTGAACCACTTGTGCTTAGAGAGGCGAGAATGGCCTCAATTAGTGCAGACCACCCATTGTGGGGTGCTGAAAAGTCAGATGGTGGTGGAGCGGTAATTCCAATCCTCGGAGATGATTTATCAATGGGATTAGCGGCGGATAGAAGCAAATTTTGGCTAAAATTAACTTCTGATGAGAGCGCCATATCGGATGGTTCTCCTACAAAATTTGATTTGAAAATGACTCCTTGGAATCGTGAGATTTCTGCACTTGAATACAAGCATAATGTATATGCTGGAAATATGGGTTATGATATTTTGAGAATACATGGTACCAAATGCAGTGGTACAATTGATGGTGAAGAAATAGAAGGGACTGCGTATTTCCAAAAGGTAACAGTGCAAGCCCCATCAATTCCGTGGTTTTGGGGGATGCTACATTTTGAAGATGGCTCATATTTAGATTGGTGGTTACCACACATATCGCTTTCAGTGACTGCTAAAGATTCTGACCCGTGGAAATTGCGGGATTTCACTCGACTTCCTTTGGCAGGTGCTGGAATGTTCAAAGATGCTGGTCGTCAGAGAACTGAAAAGTTTGAACGATGTGAAGTTAAATTAATTCAGCCTAAAGGAAAAGATGCTGAGTATGATTCAAATGGAAACCCTCTGCCAAAATTCCACGTGAGAATGTGGAATGGTAGGACTCAAGTTGGGTTGATTGTTCGTGCAGTCGGCAGGGCGCATTGGTCGTTTAATCAGCCAACTCGTGCCCATTTGACAAGTCATTTCACCTACAATGAGTATCCTCTAAAGGTTGAGCAAATCACCGTGCTTGACGAAAAAGGAGTTAGGACAATTGGTGATTGGGGTTGGGTACATGGTAATGCAGAGCATAGTTGGGGTATACTTCACTGAGTATCCCTTTTTTGCATAGAATGATATACGGGCGGACATTTGCAAGTCATGAGCAGTGTGGTTTTGATATGTCAGAGGCAGAAAATATTAGCAATTTAGGTGAGAAATTTAGTTCCAAACTTCGTTTGTACGACGATGAAGAACTACTCATGATTCGACGACCATCCTTGTTCGCCTTTATGCCGGCTTATCTTGTAGGGCTTGGTGTATTAGGGATACACCTGTTTTTCGGTTGGGCTGAAGCACCTGAAGATGCAGCGTGGTATGAAGAACTATTCTTCTTCTTAGTCAAGGCTAGTGGGTGGCTTGGCGGTACTGGATTCGCCTTCGTCATGCTCTTCTTCACTTGGCTTAACCGTTTAATTAACCATCCAGCCAGTGGCAAGTGGATGACTTCAGTTCTCTTACTTTCGTCGTTTACACCATTCTTGTTGCACATCGATGAAATCATTAGGCTATTTTCAGATTCTACCTTTGAAATGCCAATTGAATGGAGTTTCACATTCTTCGGCATTTTCTGGGCTGTAGTAATTTGGGCTGTTACATTTTGGTATCAGAGGAGTTTCATCTATGCCGTCACATCAGACCGGATAATTCACCATCAAGCATTCATTTACGAGCGCGACGGCCTAACTTTCCTACATGAGAACATTCGTGCAGTCATGAAGAGGAGAACACCTATCGGCGCCTTGTTTGGATATGCAACTGTATACTGTAATATTGGTGATCAGGCTCACATATCAACAGAAACTGTTGGTGGTGCAGTGGGAGTAACACCTCCCGCGGAGGCAGATTCTGCAACTGGTGGATTCATGAAATTTATTAGCAGAATTGTCTTCTTTATCACCTTCCAGCGAACTGTAAAGACGGAGCGATTTACCCCAGACATTTCATTCTATGGAATTACAAAATGGCAGGAAACCTATGATTTGATGTTGAAAATGATGGATTCCAATTCTGCTGTCACTAAAGCAGAAGAACAATTAGAAGTCCAAAAACAGATGGTTGAATTGATGTCAAAGGCACAAGGCGTTGTTCCGGGGATTGACATTCCAGACCCAGTAGGAGTGGATGAGACTGTAGAAGCAACATCATCTGAGGACTCGTTAGACGACCTCGATGTTGACATGGATTTGAATTGATTTCTCAACTCCGCCCAAGCGTTTGATTCATAGATGAGTTGCTGTCAGCACAGGCTGTCGCGAGGGGCTTAGTATGAGTGGTGAATTGATGGAATCAGCAATTGAGATGTTCAGAGAGGGTAATTTAGAGGGCGCTGTTGCTGAACTTGATGAAAAAATCAAGTCAAATCCAGGTGTTGCAGAATTACATCACACCTATGCAGAATTTGCTAATATGCTTAACATGGAAGCCCAAGATGATATCATCCCTGGCGGAAAAATCATGATGAATTACAAGAAAGCCATGGAACTAGATGAAGAGAAGGATGAGTACATTGCTGACTTTGCAGGCTTCGCCCTAGAGTGTAGGCGAGTACCAATTGCTGTGAAAGAATTTCAACGTTATAGCCGCCGTCTTGAATTAGCAGATATTCCTATTGATGATATTCTTTACAATGCTGCAAGAAATATTGTTGACACCATTGAGGTGATTGACCCTGACAAATCAAATCCAATGGTAATACCGTGGTTGAAACAAGCACTCGTCTGGTCCGTTGGCGGTTTAGGATATACTGCTGAGGACGCCGCTGAATTGTTGACCCAAGAGTGAGGCACATGGCCGAAATGGTCGGCGTCGCATTTGCATTCTCTTACATTGGAGATGCCTTTCATGGCAGTCAAATTCAACCCAGGGTAAGAACAGTCCAAAAAGACTTGCAAATAGCCTTTCATAAAGCGAAATTTGCAGGAGAAAAACCATTATTACGCCTCTCAAGTAGGACAGATGCAGGAGTAACTGCTCGAATGAATGTCGCGGTTTGTGTAATCAAAAAATCGATTTGGCAGAAAATGGGAGACGTCAGATTTCGCCGCGCTCTAAATGACCATCTCGATGATGTAGTCATCTGGGCTGCTGAAGAAACTAGTCCAGATTGGAACCCAAGAATGGCATCCCGTCGAATTTACCGATTTCGCTTGGAAACCATGCGCCAATTCAACAAACCTCATGATGAAAATGTAATTTTAGAAGTGATGAAACTGTTTGAAGGAACTCACGATTTCACTGGTTATTGTCGACCAGAAGAAGGAAGAGCGACAACAAGAACAGTTGATTATTGCAAACCATGGCGTATTGATGGTAGACTTGTTGGATTTGAAATAGGTGCACAGTCATTTCTTTGGAACCAAGTCAGAAGAATGGCGTGGGCGATGAGTGAGGTGGCCGTGGGTACTAGCTCCATTGAAGTAATACGTGAAGCACTAGAAAAGGGTGAACAACCTCCATTTTTCGGGTTAGGGCCATCAAAATGGCTAACTCTTTGGGCGATAGAGTATGAGGACATTTCTTTCACCGACAAATTTGGTGAATTTTTCGATAGTCTTTCTGCTCCACCTGTGAGAATCAACGGAAGGCAATTTGAAATCTGGCAGCAATCAGCAGACCATGAACAAAAGCAGTTACTACTGAATAGTTGGCTTTCTTGTCTTTAATATGACAATAGAAGTTCATCCCCATCAAGAAGGTCAAATGCTTCTCTCAGGAATGCCGACGCAATCACTTCTACAACATCTGTGTGGCGCGTAAGGTCTGGAATTAAAATTGCACAATTGACTGCTTCTTTAGCGCCGCCAACTGTGTTTAGTGATGCAATAATGGCTGTAGCCCCGCCAAACGAGCGCCCTTCTCGTTCAAATCCTTGAATTCGGTGAATTTCAATTTCAGACGTGTCGATATTGTTGGCGGCTTGTCTAATACTTTCCTCAATCCCTGCTGTTTCCATCCCCGCTGCATTTCTCAAGGCTAAGTAGTGGACAAAAGATTCTCCTTCAACTTTGATATTTAGAGTCCCAGGCCAAGCCGTGACTCCGAGAACCCGTTTAAATTGGTCCTGATAATGAGATTGTGCCATGAAGATGTGGGCCCTGCCCAGCCCACTGCTAACTGTGCCGCGCAACTCCATTGCCAACCCTACTGCATTCACCTTATGCAATTTTCTTAATGGTGGTGTTAGAGAATCAATGAAAATTGCTTAATCATTTAGCAGATCATTTAGCCATTCTTTAATCCTGATTAATTCATCCATGATTACTTCGTGACCCATTCTATAGCCGTTCCACTCGCAGGGATTACCTGCATCAACCATGCTTTCAAGTGCCGCACGCCCCATCATAACTGGAACCATGTCATCATAGACTCCATGACCAAAAAGAATCGGCGTTTCCCGGTTTGCATCACTCGCTTCCTCATCATAGGTCTCCGCTAAGACTTGATATGCTGAAAGTATCATCATTCCAGCCAATTTCTTTTGAAAGCGCGCACCAACATGAAGTGCAAGGGCGCCTCCCTGTGAAAACCCAGCAAGGACTATATTTTCGTATTCTATTCCCCTTTCATGTTCTTGTTCAAGTAACTCAACAATCAACTCTGCACTACTTCTGATAGAGGTTTCATCTTCTCGGTCAGGTGCTTCCCAGTCAAGCGTTTTTATGTCATACCAAGCAGGCATTTCCATGCCCATATTTATGGTAACACCCATGATTGGTGCATGGGGAAAAACGAATCGTGTATTTGGGCATTCAAGCATCGGGACTACTGGCTCAAAATCATGCCCCGATGCCCCTAAACCATGTAACCACACAACAGTAGATGTGTGTTCCATCTCTGGTTCTACGACCACCGTTTCTAAGTCCCCCATCATTATCTCCAAATGGCATCGCCCCCGGCCTTTCTCTTATCCCTTTTTCGTGAAGAGTTGTAGGTATGCTATCGGTTGACACTCCTCACCGATTTTCAGTGAATAACCGATTTGCTCATGGGCTGAGGGGATAACCGGTAGATAATGGCGGAGGTCAAGGTGGTTTTGCTTGGCACCGCTCAAGACGGTGGGGTGCCACAAGCTGGTTGTGCCAAACCCTGTTGCATGACTGAATTTGGTGGTCCAACAAGACATCGTAATCCAGTTGCTCTTGGATTAACCGCAGAAGATGGAAGCCGCCACCTAATTGAAGCTAGCAGGACTTTAGCAGACCAACTGATTCTATGGTCCACAGTAGATGGGGGACCTCTTGACAAGTTAGATTCCATATGGCTTACACATGGGCATCTTGGTCACATCGACGGTTTAGGTTTGTTCGGTTGCGAAGCATGGGGTACTGAAGATATACCTCTTCACGCATCAGAATCTATGATTGGAGTGGTGCAATCTAGCCCACCTCTTGCCCCGCTTTTTGAAAATAATCACCTCATCCCAACTCCTTTTTATTCGGGTGAAAAAGTTGAATTAACCACTGATTTGAGCATTACGCCGGTGAAAGTCCCACATCGTGATGAACATACTGATACCCATGCATTCCTCATTGAGGGAGCGTCGAAACGCCTGTTATTTTTACCGGACCATGACTCTTGGAGCGTAACATTGGAATCTCATTCTACTGATAATCCACTTTCTTGGTTACATTCACTATTTGTTGATATCGTGCTTTTAGATGGGACTTTTTGGTCAGGAGAAGAGTTGGGCGGACACGCAAAGAAAATTGGTCATCCGCCTGTAGAAGATACCCTCGAATTACTCGGGATAAAGGGTCCAAGTGACCCGCGCGTTGTGTTTATTCATCTGAATCACACAAATCCATTGCATGATGAATCATCGGCTGAGACTGCTAGAGTAAGGGCTATGGGTTGGGAAGTTGCTCGTCAGCCGATGTCTTTCAATCTCTAATTTGCACAGTTACAGTATCTGAGGTACTCGCTCGATCATTATCAGTGACTGTCAGAGTAAAAGTATGATTTCCTTTGGGTAATTTTACCTTGATAATTGGGGCCTCACCAATAACGCGATTTGTTACGTCTCTCCAAGTGTGAGATACAATTACACCATCTTCATCGAATGAACGAGATCCGTCAAGGGTGACTACTGCCGCGCCGGATTGATCGGCTTGAACAATCAAATCTTCACCAGCATCTGCCACAGGCGGCACGTTCATTCTATCAGGCGCGGCTGAAAGAGCCGAATCAAAATCAAAATCCTCTTTTTGTGTTTCATCTGTTAAGGTGATTTCAGCCTCTAATAATCCCATCAAATCGTCTGAACCAACAGAAGTTGAATTTCCCCTTGAGAGTTGAGCCAATTCTGACTCAGTAAGTAATTCCGAATAATCCTCATCTTCCCCATATAATGCTTCAACTGTGTTTGCAACTCGTTCACTAGGAGAAGCAGTTGAGTATTCTTGTAAATCAGAATCAATATCAGACCCAGATTGCATCAAATAAGGTTCAGCCTCGGAATTTAGAATTAATATCTGATTATCTCTAGTGTAATCATTCTGATTATCACCAGCAATGACAATTAGTTTTCCATTATCACTTACCATAACCATCTCAGTGAGCCCAGTATGTTCGACTTGCCATTTTTCTACGCCTTCCCCGTCAATTAAGTGCACTTGGAACCAGGTTGCGATTAAGAGGTCCTCACCAATCGAAATCAAGTCATTAATGCTGTACGGTGACTTGAACCTTGTAATGGGGGAACGATCTGAGTCAAACTCGATTACTTCTCCATCAAACATTCCACAAACCACTCCTGAATCCGTAGGGCTCAAAACTTCACATCGCTGTCTAATAGTTACTCGCTCCACCTCCTGACCCATGGGATTCCACCATTCAAGGACAATTTCTTCTTCATCTCCCATTGTCACATCTAAGGCCTCTCTCGCAATACAAAGGTGGCCATCTGCCAAGTAGCATATCGCAGTGACTCGCTCCCCTTGCTCACCACGTGAATCGCGCTTGAAGCTGACGTTTCCATTCCTGTCTAGGACAGTTACATTTCCAACATCATCAGCAATTGCAGCAGTATCACCCTTCGGTGAGACTGCTAGTAAAGTCAGTTCGCCAGACTCATAATGAGTTAGAAGGCGACCACTAGATGAGAGTAAATGCAGTAAGCGAGCCCCATCAATAACGGCTACTAAATCTCCCGACGGAGAAACCGCGAGGTGGTCACAACCTCCCCCTAGGTGGTGGCTCCATCGGTGGCCGCCTAGTCTTTCATGGCCGTGCAATTCCCCAGAATGACTACCAACTATAACAGTCCCATCTGGAGCGAATTCTAATTTTGAAATGCCCCCTTCGATGGTTTTTGAATCGGATTGGTTACCACCATCTAAGTCACAAATGCTCAGTTCCCCTCCTTCTTCCCCCCATGCAATATATTTGCCATCAGCGGAAAAAGACACATCTGTAACCCGGGATTTGGGCTTTAGGATGTTTGCGGGGTCAATGGTGAGTGGCATTGCTATCAAAGTTGAGAGGAACTCGCTTTGCTTTCATGCTATCGCCGAATCAAATCCAGCCCTTTGCCGAAGTTCATCCATAGTTTCCTCACTCCAACCAACTAGTGGTTCAAGTGTTGCCATTGGTACATTTCCATCACTCTCGTATGTTTCTTCTCCAAGATTATCACCAACTACTGCCCAGACATTTCCAATGTGCCCTGGCCCTGGAGCAGTCGCCAAATAAGATTTCATTTCATCATTAATATGAGATGGATCCCATAATTTCACTAAATCAAAAAGTTCTGATTTAGAATCTGGAGAGACAATTAATCGGCATCCACGCCTCATTACTAACCATGCGGCCAAGTAATCTCGTTCGTTGTTTAATTCCGTGATTACAGACCCCTGTACTCCAGTGGGCAAGCCCCCTTGGCAAACTATCCTTGTTCCAAGGATTCCTACTTCTTCAGGCATCAAAGAAATTCTAACTGGCCACTCCGGGTCAGAGAGATTCACTTTCAGATGTGGTGCGCGAGCCAAGATTGCAGCCCCGACTGCGCCAGCGAATGTCTGACTTGTCCAATCTTGTTTTTCGCCATGTCGCTTGCACTGCACAGCAAAGGTTGCGCCTTCTTCTTGTGGTGCAAGATGTATAACAGCGTCTGCAACTATTTCAGGGTCAACAGCAACTGATGTTAATGGGTCGGCTGAAGTTAATCCAAAGGTATGACGCATCGCGTCTTCAGCAGCCCCCACATTTCCTTCAACCAAATCAAGGAATAGCATTCCTTGCCATGGAGTAACCTTGACCTTTGCACCACGAACTTGTGCCTGCATAACGAGGTGTTTTTGCAATGATTTTCGCATAAATCTTCGAACTTGGCGAGATTTCAGAATGATTTCGCCCATTCTCATAATCCAGCGCATCATGTCACCCCGTAAATCGGCTCTAACTTTTCCACATTAATCTTCATTGTGGATGTCCATTGAGTCAATTTCTTCAGGTTCACCATCACCATTTCCGCTCTTTGCCGCGTCGTTTCGTTGTAATTCTAGCATCTTGAGATACTCTTCGGTGATGTCTCCTGTGCAATATTCACCAGTGAAACAAGAGGTGTCAAATTCATGCGCTTTTTCTTCTGAGATTGTGCAAGCAGCGATTAGGTCATCTAAGTCTTGATAGACCAAGAAGTCTGCACCAATTTCCTCTTCAATTTCTTTTATTGACTGCCCATGTGCAATATATTCGCTTCTTGCTGGCATATCAATACCATACACATTAGGATGCAAAAGCGGCGGGGCAGAAGAAGCGAAATACACTTTCTTAGCACCTACTTGCCGAGCCATTTCAACAATTTTTGTCGAGGTGTTGCCGCGTACAATAGAATCATCCACAAGCAATACTGTCTTGCCAGAAAATTCATCTGGAAGCGGATTCAATTTTTTGCGCACGGAATCCTTGCGTTGGGCTTGGCCTGGCATTATGAAGGTACGACCAACATAACGGTTTTTCACAAACCCTTCACGGAACTCAACTCCAAGCCGAGCAGCAGTCTGAATTGCTGCATAACGGCCAGAATCAGGTATTGGCATCACCACATCAATTCCATGCTCAGGTTTCAATCGCATAATTTTGTCAGCCAAGCGCTCGCCCATGTTCAATCTCGCTTGATGAACTGACATTCCATCAATGACAGAATCAGGGCGAGAGAAGTAAACATATTCAAAAATACAATTTTGTAGTTTTGGAGATGAATGGCATTGTTCAAGGTACATTTTGCCATCAACTGAAATGAAAATACATTCGCCGGGAGCAACATCTTGAATATCCTCAAAACCAAGTGTGTCCAAAGCAACACTTTCCGATGCTACTGCCCATTCTGTGACACCATTTTCGTTCACACTTTTCCCGTACACTAAAGGACGAATACCGAAAGGGTCGCGGAAGGCGAATAAGCCATAACCGTTGATCATCCCAACAACCGAATAACCCCCACTTAACCGATAGTGAACCTCACGTACGGCTTTGAAAACTTGATGCACATCCAAGTATAGTTCATCTTCAATTTTTAACTGTCTTTTACCCAGTTTTTGTAACTCATGTGCCATAACATTGAGCAGAACCTCTGAATCTGAAGTAGTGTTGACATGTCGCAAGTCATCAAGATAGAGTTGCCTCGCCTGTTGCTTTGCATTAACCAAATTGCCGTTGTGCGCGATTGTAATCCCGTATGGTGAATTAACGTACAATGGCTGGGCTTCAGCCGAAGAACAGGTGCCAGCAGTGGGATATCTGACGTGTCCAATTCCCATCGAGCCTTGTAGGCGCTCCATATGGCGCTCGTGGAATACATCCCGGACCAATCCGTTAGATTTCCTGAGGTGAAGATGGTCATCGTCACAGGTTACAATTCCGGCTGCGTCTTGACCACGATGTTGTAGAACAAGAAGCCCGTCGTATAGCATCTTATTGACGTGCGAGCCGGGCTGGCCGGCGATGCCGATGATGCCACACATCTCGGTTCCCTGTTTGGTGCCCCATCGCCGTAGGTATTTGGTAATGTCCCCAAAAACCAAGCCTATGCTCAACTCAAATTTTATGACTAAGGCCACGCTCAACTCAGTGTTGAAAGTTAGTGAATTCTAAACTCAAATTTTGTTACCAAGTCTGTGCTCGACTCAGTCTTGAAAGTTAGAGGATTCTAAACTCAAAATTGTAACCAAGGTTACGCTTGACTCAATGTTGAAAGAAAGAGTGTGCTCAACTCAAAATTGTCAACCTTTGACAAGACAAGATACTCAGTTCTTTGGTCGGCGGTTTTTCTTAGCCCAAGCGAATCCTCGGCGCTTAGCAGTTGCACCATATCCGCACGAAGCGCAGACACTCTTTTGCTTGTGATATGAGTGATTTCCACAACGACGACATAGAATGTGAGTGCTCTTCTGGCGCTTACCCATACTTGGTGTACCCTTACTCATGTCACTCACCACCTGCTATTTGCAGGCCGCCCGACCAACCCACCCATTATGAGGCTTGCTCATTCCTCTTCGTTCTCAAAAGAGGTCGTTTCTAACTCAAGTAGTGGGTCAGAAGGTGATTCTCTTCCTGTCACAAGAGTCAGAAGAATACCGAAACTAGTGCCTAATGAGAGAAGAATTGCAAAATCCGCGGTCATCATACGAATGGCACCAATAGAAAATTGCGACCACACATCGGTTGCAACACCAGCAACAGTCATTCCTGAGTCAACAAGCAATCCATACAACAAGGCACCAACAACTGCCGCAAGAAAAGTTCCAAGCGCCTGTTCAACCAATTTTGCATGTTTATGGGATAATGCTAGAGTAATCAAAAACAACGCGCTATTTACAAAAATGAAACTAATTATTACAGAGTGTGTGAATCTTGAAAGAATATCTACATCCCCAACCTCTCCGCGCACTTCTAAGTGAATATTAGCAATGAAAATTAACACCGTTAGAGTCAACACAACTAGTGTGAGAGTACGCCAATCGCGAACAACATCTCCATCTTGCGTCATTCATCAACCTCCACATTGGTTGAAATAATTTCACGGATCGTACTCGTTTCATCTTCACTTAGTGGCGCAACAGATTCTGGTACACCCAATCTTTTTTCGCCGAACCAAACAAATGTGATGAAAAACATGAGTGCAAGACCACTCCCAAACAACATTCCCCCAAGATCGCCAAGTGCCCCCCAAGAAGCACTTCTCCAAAATACCGGGTCATCGGAATTTGTCCCTTCTGCTAAAAGATAGATTAACAGAATGAAAGAGGAAATAGAAATCAGAGCCATCACAACTGCTTCTTTTAGCCTTGAATCTCCCATGATTAGGGCAAAGGCAGCAGCAAATCCTGCAACTACAACTAGTGAGGTTAGGAAACTAGTGACAAAGTGTTGCCACCAAGGATTTGCAACCCCGTCAATTGCTGGTCTGGCTTCAAACACCATCCATGCGAACCATGCTGCTGATAATATCATCAATGCAAATCCAAAAGGTCGCACACTGCGAGGCAGTGGTGCTACGGGAATTGGTCCTGAAAACAGAGTAAACCAAATGCCAAACAACATTGCAATAATCGGACCAATTAGTGAAATCAGCAGGTGTAAAGACCAGCCTTCAATTGTTGAATCCAAAGAACTTGGTTGGGCGATAATCATTATCGTCAGTAGAATTAGGAGGACCTTGCCCGTAAGTCTTCGCTCTGATTCCTTAGCAACCACTAGTCCTATACCAAGTGGCAGTAGTAAAACCGGTAGCCAATACTGCCAAAGGAGTGTCGTTGCCAGCATCTCAACCAGCCCCCGCGAGAAGGGCCATCACCTTGAAGATTGACTTCATGTTCCCCATTTTTGCCTTTTCAAATTGGGTAGCCTAACACGACACTCTCAAATAGGGGTCGTCAGTGGGCGAGTCGCCCTAAGGGCGTAGGTGATACATTCCATGGTCAACCGTCCACGAAAAGTAAAGCGATACAGCCCTGCTGCTGGACGCCACACCGTGCACACAATTGAGCGTGTGAAAAAGCGCCGTGCAAGTGAATTTAAGTGGGGTCAACGCAGATTCCGCAGGGTTACTGCTGGTTACCGTGGTTTCCCACGTCCAAAGCCAGAAGGCCGTGAGAAGCCAACTCGCCGAGTTAACATT
Organism: Methanobacteriota archaeon; assembly: GCA_016845345.1. GTDB lineage: Archaea > Thermoplasmatota > Poseidoniia > Poseidoniales > Thalassarchaeaceae > MGIIb-Q1. Next base: position 40,260 of record JAERSV010000039.1, on the reverse strand, counting down.
CTATACCGATGCACAGAAACCGGTAAAGCGCACACTCCAAGGTGCCACAGAGCAAAGAAGTTCAACCTAACTGATGATTGAGGTGAATACAGTGACAGGAAAATTCGTACGTGTATCTTGCCGTGATTGCGGAAATGAACAAGTTATCTTTGAGCGTGCTTGCACGAAGATTTCATGTAACATCTGTGGGGCTACTCTAACTCAGCCAGCAGGCGGCAAGGCAAAACTTGTCAGCGCTGCAGTGGTTGAAATTCTTGAGTGAGCTCTGGGTGTGAAAATCAAATGTCAGCAGAAAATGATGATTGGCCCGAAGAAGGCGAAATCGTCGTTTGTGTAATTACTGAAGTCAAAAAGAATGGCGCATACGCCTCACTTGACAATTATGGTGATAAAGAGGGATTCATCTTCGTAGGTGAAATCGCTGCTGGATGGGTAAAAAACATTCGTGGTTTTGTCCGCAAAGGACAGAGACTGGCTGCCAAAGTAATGAAGGTCAAGAAAGACCGGAAAACTGTTGAATTATCACTCAAATCTGTCAGTGAAGAACGCCGCCGAGAGGCGATGCAGAAGTGGAAGAACGAGAATCGAGCAACCCAACTTTTAGGAATTGTTGGAGACCGGGTAAAGTGGTCTGAATCAGAAACTTCTGACATGTCAAAGGAATTGGTGGAATCGTTTGGAGACCTATACACAGCGTTTGAGGAATGTGCAATCGATGGAGCCGCCCTCAAAGATTTAGGATTCAAAGGCGACTGGTGCAAGGTTTTCATCGAACTGGCAGTTGAGAATATTATACCACCTTTTGTCAACATCCGTGGTTTCTTTGAAATCCAAGTTGTCTCCGAGGATGGGATTGAAATCATCAGAGAAGCACTTTCTGCGGCCGAAGAAGCAGGAACTGATGCCAAAGAAGAAACAATTGTGACTTGTCACTATGATGGTGCCCCAAGATATCGAATCGAAATTAGGGCACCTGACTACAAATCAGCAGAAAATGCATGGCGAGCAGCAGAATCATCAGCAATTCCCGTGGTAACAAGTGCAGGCGGCACAGCAGTGGCCGAGAGAGTTTGAAACAGAGGTTCGTTGGGCAATCGCTTTGAACCGGGTCCATTACAATTGGATGTAAGGTGCTGAGATGGCTCGCTCAAGAATTCAGAAATGCCGAGATTGTGGCAGTTATGGCCTAAGCACTACCTGCAAGAAGTGTGGGGGAGTTGCCCAAGCAGCAGGGCCGCTCAAGTTTTCACCCCAAGACCCTCAGGCAAAACGCCGACGAGAATATCAAAAAGTAACCGACCCAAAATGGGTGGAAAACCTACCAAGCCCCAAGGGGGAAGAGGAGTGAGTCGGACTCGAATTGTGTGGTACGGTGGAGCAAAAAAGCTTCCAAAAAATGATTTGATGTTACACGCTGTTCCCGGTGTTGGTAATGTTGGTAAATTAGTTACTGACAGCCTAGTGAATACACATGATAGCGATTTAGTAGCACGTTTACTTCATCCTGACTTGCCACCGCATGCAACTCTTAGTGAGAATGGGATATTAACACCACCATCTCTTGATATCCATTCTGTTGAGTTACCTAATGGCAGTAAAATTTTGACACTTTCAAGTAATTTTCAGCCGTTGACACCGGCTGGGCAATATGAGGTTGCTTCATCATTGTTAGAATGTTGTAAGGATGCAAAAATCGGCCGATTATTGATTTTAGCAGGGCTCTCCGCAGAGCCTGGAGATGAAGCAGTACACGTGGTCTGCGCTAGTGCAGATGATGTCAAAGATATCACTGATATTGGTGTTGAAGTTTCCAAAGAGCATCCTGCGGCTGGAATTATTGGGATGACGGGGATGGTGTCATCATTGGCTCCCACATTCAACCAATCATCAGCATGTATTATCGCTGAAACCGTTGGCACAAGTGCTGATTCTGTAGCAGCAGACCGAATGGTCACTTTTCTAAATGAATCATTCAAATTAAATCTCGGTCTTGAACTCAACAACACGAAAGAAACCGCTGAAAAATTGAAGGCATTTTTTGACCTTGATGAAATCGCTGAAATGCCGATTGACTTTGATGTTTCAGAACAAGATGCAGGATTCTACGCCTAACTGAATTTTGTAGATATTTCTGGGATTAGCCACCCGAAGAAACTGTGATGAGTTCAAGGGATACATCACTATTGAGTTGACTATCATGTGGTACAATTGTGCCGTCATGCACTGCTAATACTGTACTCGGATGAATATCTAGTTTGACTAACAATTCTCGGATAGTAATTCCTTCATCACACTCAACCGACTGGGTGTTGCCATCGTGAGTTATTGACACGCGCATGGTTTGGCGAATCGCCACTCCCACTTGAACTCATCACCACACTTATCTCAATCAGATTGTTCGGCCGGATTACTAAGCCGAGATCGCATAGCCCGGTATCGCGGTGGATTCGAAATCCACTGTCCTCGTGACGCGGGAGTTCGAATCTCCCTCTCGGCGTCATCAAACATCTGTCATCAAGCCGAGAGGAGATTTGAACCCAGCGAGTTTTCAATAATCAATGATGCAACAGAAAACTCGCGATGGTTCAGAACTGTACTGAGCGAAGCGAAGGAAGTTCTGGAACAAACAGAAGTCTCTCTCTCAGCGCTAATAATCATCAGTCATCAAGCCGAGAGGAGATTTGAACCCAGCGAGTTTTCAATAATCAATGATGCAACAGAAAACTCGCGATGGTTCAGAACTGCACTGAGCGAAGCGAAGGAAGTTCTGGAACAAACAGAAATCTCCCTCTCGGCGCCAACTCTGTTGTCAATCGATGAGAAGCGTTGTCACCGAGAGGTCAAAATTGCTGAAATTGAACTCCCGCTACGCGGGATGCTTCAGGATTGCAAGCAATCCTTCGCATGTTGGCACTTCCCGAAGATGAAAGATGATGAAATTGGTCTAGTGCCAACATTTCAAATCTCTCTCTCGGCGCTAATAAGCATCAGTCATCAAGCCGAGAGGAGATTTGAACCGAGCGAATGCTATGGTTTTGGACGTAGACGAGTTGCAAATGTTTTGGTAACCCTCGCTTGAAGCACAATTTGCCCATACTGGTCCTTTGCCTGTGCCCCAACAAGTACCACTTCGTCACCCCTTTCAGGGTTATATCCCTCAAGAACTGCACGTGATTTTTCATCTCCACCCCAGACTTGAAATGATGCCGAACCAGTATCATCTATCAGTTTAGCAGCCCATTTCCCTTCTTGGTGATTAAAGTTATACAGACGCGCGTGGACGTTGTACTCCTCTGGAATTAATTTCGCAAAAGCCACATCATCTTCAGACGATGTGGGGGCTAATTCGATGGTTCCACTGGCTGACACATCAAGTCGCTTGTGAGCACCCAAACTTTTTTTCCAGCCAGATGCAATAATTCCATTTCTGATGCGAACTGTTGCTCCATGTTCAAAACCAAATGGAATATTTGGGTTATCCTGTCTAATTACAACAGCCAACCATTCGCTTGGCCCTAAATCAAGGAAGAACTCAAGATATTCTTTCTCAAACTTTGGCCATTGTTTTACCATATTTGGTTCCCTAACGGTTCCTCTAACTGTCACAAATGGGTCAATGTCACCAATAGGTGTGCAATTTATCTGTGCCTCTGATGTTGAAGAAAATTTAGTTGACCCGCCTTTCAACAATTCTTCTTTATGAGGTGAATCAGTGCAAACAAGTTGATACTCACATGAATCACATCTAGCCATCCCAGTAAGTGGTGGCGCATCTGTAAGGACTCCACCTTCTGCAAAAATCCTAACCGGTGCTGGATTTCCAGGGTATTCATTTTCTGGATTTTGTTCGGACATCTTGAGTTTCTTGTGAAGTGATTTGAGTCTATTTTCAAGTCTGAGTAATGATTTTTCATCAGGTAGATTGATTTTTTTTCTAACTGGGACTCCAAGATACCATATTTCTAATTCACTAACCAATTCCTTTCTGTTGTGCGTACTCCACCAAAGGTAGGCATAAGTTGCTAATTGTTCAGGGTATCCAAAGGAATAATCTGAGGTGCCAACACTCGCTTTAACATCATGAATTCTAGGGCTGCCTGTCCATCTATAGACTAAATCATATTCTCCCTGTAGCCAACCTTCTGGATGAATTGCTGTAAGAGCGAAAAGGCCTGCATCAGGGTCACAAAACCAAGGTCTTGCTACTTCCCATGCTTCAACAAAAGTAATTTCACCCGAGGATTCAGCGCATGGATGCGGAATTGAATGGGCGTAAGGAAAGCCATCAGGCGCTGGCCATTTGGGGCGATTTTTTCCCACCCGCCAGTCCTTGAATGTAGGACCCCCATTTGCTTTCATGCAATCTTCCACTTCATCAAGATGGAACTCAATTCCAGCAAATACCATTTGACAGGCTTCTTCCTTTCGTTTTTCCTCAAAAATATCCCAATCTCCGACTCGGTTTGGATCTTCTAACCATTCTTTCTTCGCTTGTGCCCATTCTCTTTCAAAGTGAATTCTGGCTCTAGCCTTGGCCCATGTTGTAATCTGTAGACGCTCTCGTGGCCATTCTGATTTATCAAGGGTAGAAAGACTTAGTCCGGGCCAATTTGCATTAGTTTGGGTCGATGGTCTGACTACGACATTTCCCGTGCCTGAAATATCAACCTCTTCAAGAGGCGAATCAAAAGTTTCTGATCGTGAATCGTGGGAAACTAATACTGGTGAATCTCGCATCACTCTGTTCAATGCTCCCTCAACAGCGTGGCCCATTGCAAAAATTGGCGGGGAGCCACCTAACAAACCAAGAATATAGCGATTATACCACATTTTTGGACATCGGCGATGCATATCGGCTTGAGTGTGAGAAAGCCGCGAGTAAGGACCAACAGGGTCTTCGCTTGGTGGGTCTAAGACCGGCATCATTCCCTCTTAGTGGCCAAGGTTCTTCAAGAGTTCCCTATTTTTTACTCTTTGACTTCAAGTCGGGTATTACGCTGGTCAATTCTTACTTGCGGCACTCCATCTCTCCATCCTAATTCAGCGGCTAGAATCCGTACAATATCACCAACTTGTAATTTTTGAAAAGTTCTCGTAATTGCTGAGCCAAAGGCAACGACTTCGATAACTGATTCACCGTCCCATATGTGGCAAGTTGACATTGACCAAGGCTTCCCTCTAGCGTTGACACCACTGTGGCCACCTCTGCTAACAACCTGCCCAGAGAGGTTCGCCTTGGTTGGAATTAATCCAAGTCTGGTAAATTCAACATCATCTACTTCGTCGACTGGCTTCATTGAACTATGTTCGTCAAGATATAATCTTGTCATCCGCCGCCATACTCCGGGAGCTACATCAAGTAATGCTAATTCAGTGCCTGAAGGAATTTCACCAAATGACTCCGCACCCATCTCTTCGATCGTTACGTTCGTGCTCCCCACAACAATTGTTGCCCCTCGTACTTCTTCGCCAAAGTGGTTCGATAGTGGACCCCATTGTCCCTTTACCTCACCCTTAACATTGAGCCGTTGAGGTATCTCAGAAATCATCGTGCAAGGTGCTTTTGGTACCAAAGACGCAACCAAATTCTCAGGATTACCAAGTTCAGGTGGAGTTAAGGCTGCAAGTGCTTTTGCTTGTATTTTCTCTGGGGCAGCATCACAAAATGCGGCCGCAGTACATCGTTTACAAGTCAACGATTTAGCCTCCTCCTCATCTTCAACAGGAAGTGCTTTTCCTCCCGGTGAGTGAGTTAGCCAAGGTGCAGGGTCAGCAGGCGCGAGGTGAGTGGGGTGTAGTCCCGAAAGAGTCATTTGTTCGTGAATATTTTTCCAACGAGCAGATTCTGAATCAAGGGTTTTCTCATCTAGCAATTCAACTATTTTTCTGTGCGGACCATTCAAGTACCACCCTTCGAGACCGGAAAGTTCACCACCACTTTCGCCTTTACTAGGCCGGCCTGAGTGGGTTCGGGTAATTCCCCATAGCCACTGGTAAAACCGAAGTTGATTGGCTAATCCAGCAGAATATCCGCTTGTACCAGCGCTTGCCTTAATATCACAGATTCTGACATTTCCGTCCCATCTGTGTACCAAATCCATCTCACCAGCGGCCCAACCATCAGGGTGAAAGAGCCTTTGAGGCACGGCAATTCTTGGGTCTTTGACCCATGGTCTAGCGATTTCCCAGGCTTCCCAGATAGTGACATCACCTGATTTTTCAAATCCATCAGTCGCACTACGATTTGCATCTTCACCCGGAGAAACCGGTACTTCATCCCAACAAGGTGCCGGAACTGTGAACGGGTCACCTGCATTTCTGTAAGATTTGAGATGTGGCCCGCCACCAGCGTTGAAGCAGTTTTCAACTTCTTCTAATTGTAATTTGATTCCACCACGAATTAGATTCTCAATTCGTTCATCTTTAACTTCTGCAATATCACGGCCAGCGGATTTCCATTGAGTGGCATCCCAACGCGCTTGTAAGAGTCTCTGAACTTCCTGAACTAATGAAGGAATAACCAATTCCATCCATTGTGAAATTGATTCTAAATCTTTGATAATGACCTCATCATTAGGGCTAATTTTCCCTAACCCGTTTTCTTGGCGGCTAAAATTCACCCATTCTACTAGCCCCGGCATTGCCGTTTCGTTTTCAGGAAAACGTTGCATGAAAAGCCCGCAAAGTGCATCTTCAACAACTAATCCAATAATCATTTCAGGATTTGTAGCATCATTGAGTCCAATTCTTCTGCGATAGTGCCATTGGCGTGGACAGCGCTCCCAAGTGACTAAGCCACTGGCTGAAATCCGGCGCCTGCTCTTGCCAAGATATCCTGCGCTTGGTGGAAGTACAACTGGCATTAAATCACTCAACTGTAGTAGTAATCATCGTTCGCTTTCTGTTCACGGTCTTTTTGGCTGGCTTCTTTATTGATACGTGGTCGCTTTGAATCATGATCTCTACGGAAAGTAACTCCAACTCCTTTCAAAAATCGATTCATTCCCTTTCTCAATGTTAGTGGCCCAATCGCTTCTCCTGCGGTTCCTCCCTCACCCTCAAACACAAGTAAAGAATCACTAACGATATCTATGAAATATATGTCATGGTCAATCACCATTGCCGATTTTTCATTGGACTCCATGGTTCTCCTGATAGCCTTCGCCGCCTCCATTCTTGCGTTAGCATCCAAATGAGCACTTGGTTCATCCAACAAATAAATGTCAGCATCCCTACCAAGACAGATTACAATTGAGACTGCTTGTAATTCGCCTCCAGATAGGCGAGACGCATCAAGTTCCAACAATTTGTCAACCTCTAATGGCCTAACAACTCTAGTTTGAAATTCACCCACATGCCAAGAACTGCCAATTTCAGCATCTAGCCATTCGCGTACTGAACCGGGGAATTCTGCAGTAATGTGCTGCGGCTTATAGGAAACCTTCGCCTCCATCGTGCACCATCCAGCGTCCATCTCCAATTCCCCAGCAAATATCTTGGCTAGCGTGGTTTTGCCAGTCGCATTAGGACCAACAACCCCAACCACTTCTGTTTCATGAAGTGTACCTTTTCCTGTTGTGAGTTGGAAATTTCCAAGTTTTTTCTCTAAGTCTCCCCATTCTAGAATAGGTAATCCCACCGCCTCTTCACGCACAGTACCTCTCACAAAAGAGATAGGTTTATCGCGAATCCGTACATTCTCCTCAACTAAAAAGCCGTCAAGATAGGCATTGATTGCTTTGCGAGTTGAACGTGGGGGAGTGAAAATTCCAAATGCCGCCCTAGTCCCGTAAACGATGTGAACAAGGTCGCACAGAACATCGAGAATAGCCAAGTCGTGCTCAATCACGATGACTCGTTTTCCTTCGGAAAGATTTTGCAATATTTTGACAATTCTCATTCTCTCAAATATGTCAAGATAAGATGATGGCTCATCAAAGAAATAGACATCTGCATCTTTCAACAATGTGGCGGCGATAGCAACTCTCTGCAATTCGCCGCCAGAAAGTTGTGGTAAATTTCTCTCAAGCAAATGGTCAATTCCTAAGTCCGTAGTGACTTCTTTCATTGCATCCCGCTCGTCAACAGTTGCCAACAATTCACCGACTTGACCCTTGAATGCCTTCGGGATATGGTCAACATATTGAGGCTTGAGAGCCACCCTTACCCCTGTGCCAGCCACTAGTTCAAGGTAATCTCGTAACTCTCCCTTTGGTAGGCTCCCTAGAATCTCGTCCCACTCAGCCGCGTCAATATGCCAGTCACCCAAGTTAGGTGTGAGGCCCCCCGAGAGAATGTTGATCGCGGTTGATTTGCCCATCCCATTTTGACCGAGTATTCCCACCACTTGTTCCTCACGCGGTGCTGGTAGGCGGAAAAGACGGAACCCATTTCTGCCATATCTATGAATCATGTCAGATTCCAATTCTTCTGGAAGATTTTGAATTACTAATGCGTCAAATGGACACTTGTTTACGCAGATTCCACAGCCGATACAGAGTTGTTCTGAAATTATCGGCTTTTTTGTTTTTTCATGGAACACAATGCATTCTTGGCCGTTACGTACTGGTGGGCAAAAAGCGTGGCATTGGTCGTCGCATTTTTTTGGCTGACATCTGTCATCAAGAAGAACTGCTACTCTCATTTACTCACCCCTCTATTCTTTTCGGCTTGGATTCATTGTTTCATGCTTACTGCTCCCATCCTTTAAGATGGGCGTTTTCAATTACAGGCGGAAAAACCGCTGCTTGGCATAAATGGCTGCTGCTAGAGTCACTTTCTCAACTTTTGAAAGTTTGATTTGACCGTGGAAGATATTACCATCGCGTTTCTTAATCTTCTTCAATATTGAACCATAAAATGCCATCATCGCCGCTGGCGAATATCGAGCCTTGCGGTTAAGAAGAGGCAACAATTTGAGAGCACGCTTGTGATAAGTTTCAATCTTCTCAATAAATTCAGCAGAGAAAGCGTGCCAGCGCTTGTCATTGGCCAAGTCTCCTGATAATTCACTTGGCTTGATTCCATGGCGCTCTAAATCTTCCAATGGCAAGTAAACTCGATTTCGACCAGCATCTTCAGCAACGTCTCGCAAGATATTTGTCATTTGCATGAATATTCCCCAAGACTCAGCATACTTTACCGCCACAGGGTCGTCATAATCGTATACCTCAATACAGACGAGTCCGACAGTGGAAGCAACTCTGTAACAGTATTTGTACAGGTCATCAAATGTCCTGTAACGGTTTGTGTATAGGTCATCTTCCATGCCAGAAATCAAGTCATCGAGGTGTTCTCTTGGAACATTGAACCGTGAAACAGTGTCTTTCAGAGCCATGAAGATTGGATCTGTAGATGCGTGGCAATTGTAAGCGGTGGACAACTTTTTGCGGAAAAAGAACAGTTGGGCTAATTTGTCACGATATGTTGGTGCGTCTAACACACTTTTGTCACCAGTCAATTGCTCAAGGCTTTCGCGGTACTCCTTTGCTTCCGGGTCTTGCGCCCCTTCACTACCAGGGAACACATCCACATAGTCGCCATCCGCAATGTCATCTGCTCGGCGGCAAAATGCGTAATATGCGCACATTGCTTTTCGTTGTTCATCTGGCAAATACTTGAAAGAGTGATAGAAATTTCCGGCTTCTTTGCGGGTTAGTAACTCACAATAAGCATACGCCGCTTCCATCATTTCTTGAGGCACTGTTTCCTCTTCCCAAATTGGTGCCTCAATGTGGGCAAATGGATTGACTAATTCCGCCTCAAAATCAAGACCAGCCATGAAGGCTGGGATTTCTTTCAACAAATCGATTGCAGTTATGCTGACCGCTTTTACAGCTTCTCGAGAGATTTCAACGGCTGAACGAATCTGCTCTAATCGCTCTTGCTGATTAGAGTTCAAATCACTCTCAGAGACACCATCAAAGATGTGCGAATCACGGATGTTCGCTGCTTCAGACATGCGCCTCGTTGAGAGTGTGTTTAACATCTCTTAATGAACCCAACGGCCCTTAGGGCCGAACACATTGATTGCAGTAGTTCAAGATGAACCTCCGTTTGAAAAGAGATTAATACCGGAGTAAGAACAGGTTACTAACAGGTCAAGTGGAGGTGGAGTCATGGCTAATTTAATCAGTCCAGAGATTGATTCTCTGCTCGAGCAAACCTCACGTTCTTTCTATCTAACTTTGAAGGTTTTACCAAAGAAGATTCGCGGTCAAATTGGCTTGCTTTACCTGTTGGCAAGATTAGCCGACACTATTGCAGATTCTGCTAGCGGAAATACCAACCAATTAATTGACAATATTAGTCACTACAATGAGTACGCTCAAGGAAATCGAAATGACCCCCCAAATCTGAGTAATTTAGCACAACTTCAGACTAATCCTGACGAGGCAAAATTACTAGAAAAAGTTAGTGAAGTTGTTAGTTCTTTAGAGCGATTTTCAGACCAAGATAAGAAAAGAATTAGACAATGTTTAGACACAATTGTTAGCGGCCAAACCCTTGATTTACACCGCTTTGGAAATACTGAAAAGGGGACAATTACACTTCTATCTAACGATAATGAACTAGATGATTATACTTACCGAGTTGCTGGGTGTGTAGGGGAGTTTTGGACACAAATGTCCTTCGCTCATTGTATCAACGCCGATGAAGATACGGACAAACTAATGTTTGAGACTGGTGTGCGTTTTGGTAAGGCATTACAACTGATTAATATTTTACGAGATATCCCTGCTGATTTGGCTTTAGGTAGGTGCTACATTCCAATTGATTCAATGACAAATTATGACCTAGTTCCAAGTGATTTACTTGACAAAGGAAATATGGAAAAGTTCCGACCACTTTTTGACTTATATCTTGATTTGGCTTGGAGTCATTTGGACGCTGCGGTTGAATACATCGGGTTATTACCAAAGCGCCAATTTAGACTCAGAGCAGCCTGCATGTTGCCTGTCCTTATCGGTCAGAGAACTCTGACATTGCTAGGATCTCAAAATGTTCTCGATGCGGATAACCGAGTTAAGGTAACACGCCCTGAAATAAAACGACTGAAGAATAAGACACTGTGGGCAATGTTCTCACGAAGAAAGTGCATGAGACTTTTAGAGGCAAATCGGGACGCCTAAGAATACCAAGGTGTTCTTCTCCCCAAATATCTCATCTTTTCTATTGTGGTTTTTTGGATTGGTAATTGGAATCTTCTATTATTGACTCAATGTATTGGTTTTAGTCAGCATCTCAGTTCGAATAAACAGCCTGTAATAAAATCCATACGCGGCAACGGTTTTTACTGAGGGGGGCAACCCGTAGGGTTGTAGGGGGTTAAGCCATGGACTGCCAATCATGTTCAGATGAAATCCCCGATGACTCAATTTTCTGTCCAGAGTGTGGCGCAAGGCAAGACTTGTCAAGTGCAGGGGGGCGTTCTTTCGGGGTTGTGACACCACAAGCAGTTCAGTCGGCTGGTCAGGATGATGCGGTGAGTCAACCTGCACCTCAAGCGATGGATGTTGACACGCTCAATCAGTTGGCATTTCAAATGAAGTCTGGTCAAAGCGCAGAACCAGCAGATCCCGCTCCATCTGAAAACGCATCAGCCGATATGTCTGATGCTTTTGGTGGTGCTATGTCTGGAACAAACCAAGTTGTTGACCGCATGGTTGTTGCTGAAAAAGAGCAAAAGACAGAAGCCCGCAGCGAGTGGCTTTCTATGAATCAACAAACAGCAACCGATGTTCTTTCTCAAGTTAATTCTGAATTACCGGCCCATCTACGCCGTGAAGATTCTGTTGCTTCAGGAGCCGCTCGTTTTCTTGAAGATGCATTAGGGGATGCACCTCCTGACCCGAAGGATGGACCTTCGGTTGGCCTTCTAAGAAGAATGGCTGAGGTTGCTGTTCGCCGAGTTGCACGGAAGCGAGGTGTGGCTGTTGAATCTCCACAAATCTCTTTGGAAGATGATTTAGTAAGAGTCAATGTCACTTACATTGATGATGGCAGGGTATTGGATACACCCTCAGACCTCTCAAATGCTTTTTCACATGCAATTCAAACAGAGGTTGCTCTCAAAGGACTTGAATTATCAGTTTCTGTGGTTCTCTTCTCATCTACAGAAGGTGAAGTTTCCCATGTGTGGGGCGAAGCACCGGAAGAAGAAGAGGTTGAAGACGATGAAGAGAAATTCGCTTGCGAGGCTTGTGGTCATTATCCAGTAATGGAATCCGACCCTGCTTGCCCAAATTGCGGGGCAATGTTCGAAGACGATGACGAGGATGATGAGGAAGATGGCCCCGGAGGCGGGCCTCCTAGCGGAGGAGGTCCTCCAAGAGGCCCGAGTCGCGGTGGACCGGGTGGCCCCGGTGGTCCGCCAAGTAGAGGCGGTCCTCCGAGTCGCGGTGGACCGGGTGGCCCCGGTGGTCCGCCAAGTAGAGGCGGTCCTCCGAGTCGCGGTGGACCGGGTGGTCCCGGTGGCCCTCCAAGTAGAGGCGGTCCTCCAAGTCGCGGTGGACCGGGTGGTCCCGGTGGCCCTCCAAGTAGAGGCGGTCCTCCAAGTCGCGGTGGACCGGGTGGCCCCGGTGGCCCTCCAAGTAGAGGCGGTCCTCCAAGTCGCGGTGGACCGGGTGGCCCTCCAAGCCGCGGTGGTCCCGGTGGCCCTCCTTCCAAAGGTGGACCTCCAAAAGCCGGCGGTCCGCCAAAGCGTGGCGGCCCTCCCGGCGGTCCAAAAAAGCGTGGCCCACCACGCAGATGATCCTAAATCCTCTAGTTGGATGCCGGCCAAATTGTGACTTTTAATTCACATTAGATATTTTGCAAAGATGGTTATTGCCAACCCAAGCAAAATAATTGCTACAACGATATCAATGAGTTTCCCTCGCTCTTTCAGGCTTTCAAGCATAGCCGTTCCGGATAATGCAATGGCGACAATGATGTACCATGATGTGTCAATTACTAATGCTAAAAAAGCGATGATTAATCGATCTGATAGTGGCATTCCTGCGGCAATGAATTGACTGAAAATAGCAGTCAAAAAGACGAAAATTTTTGGATTTAAGAATGCAATGAGGAATCCCTCAACAAACCCTTGACGTTTTCCTTCGTCGTGTAATTCAGTGTTTTTCTCGTCTACTTTAATATCACGAAGCATGGATATTGCTACCCAAACCAAGAAGGCCGCTCCTGCTAATTCTAGGGTTGTAGAAAAAGAACCTCCTCCTGATTTCAAAAATGCAATTCCGCTAATTGCTAAGAATGCGTAAATCCCTAGCCCAAGTCCATGTCCAATAGAACATGCAATTCCTCTAGAACGGCCACCAGCAATCGTGTTGCGAAGTACGACTGCAAGGCTTGGGCCGGGTGAAATCGCTCCACCAGCTAGTACGAATGCAACCGGAATCAGGCTGGTTACATCAACTGCCATTGTCATTCACTCTCAGTCTTATGGAATCCTGACATCGGGTGCTCGTCTTGAAACGAGCGGCTAACCTGTTACTCTTCGCTGTAAATTAACGAAGTCCAGCATCTTGCAGTGCTTTCAGCAGAACTGCACCGATTTCAGATGGGTCATTTGCACAGCGGATTCCAGCGGATTCCATCGCCGCCACCTTCTCAGATGCTGTCCCCTTGCCACCGGCAATAATTGCTCCAGCATGCCCCATGCGTTTACCCGGTGGCGCTGTCATCCCCGCAACAAAGCCAACAACTGGCTTACTCATGTTTTCAGCGACCCAAGCCGCTGCCTCTTCTTCAGCAGTCCCACCGATTTCACCTATCATCACAACTGCGGCAGTTTGTTCATCGGCCTCAAAAGCAGATAAACAATCAATGAAACCAGTTCCATTTACTGGGTCTCCCCCTATCCCAACACAGGTTGATTGACCTTCGTCAATACTCATGGTTTGAGCCACGGCTTCGTAGGTGAGGGTGCCTGATTTGGAGACAACCCCTATTCGCCCTTTAGCGTGAATTGAGCCGGGCATGATACCGATTTTCGCCCCACCTGTTTCGCTTGGTGTGATAATCCCTGGACAGTTTGGCCCGATGAGCCTAACCCCCTCAATTCCTCTCACGTGAGCGGTTGCCTTAACCATATCAAGAGTTGGAATCCCCTCGGTGATGCAGACAATGACACCATTTCCTTTGACTGATTTGAAGGCATCAGCCGCTTCAATGATAGCGGCGCCAGCGAATCTTGGTGGAACATAAATGACGCTGGCGTCAGCATCTGTTGCAGAAATTGCTTCTGACATTGTGCCCCAAACTGGAACTTGAATAATTCCAAGGTCAGCCATTTGACCACCTTTTCCTGGAGTGACTCCACCAACAACATTGGCCCCAAATTCTACCGACTTTGTGGCGTGGAATGTACCTTGTTTGCCGGTGATTCCCTGAACCAAGATTTTTGCATCTTCTTCAATCCAGATTGCCATTACTGACCACCTCCAATGAGTGAAACAATTTTTTCAGCGCCTTCGGCCAGCGTTTCAGCAGTGTGAATGTTGAGACCGCTGGCTGCTAAAATTGCTCGTCCTTCCTCGAAATTTGTCCCTACTAATCTCACGACTAGTGGGTCTTCTAGACCAAGTGCCTCAGTCGCGGCAATGACTCCTCTTGCGATGATGTCACAGCGCATGATTCCGCCGAAGATATTGACTAGAATCCCTTTCACATTAGGGTCTTCCATAATGATACTGAATGCGGTTTCAACTTGTTGCTCGTCAGCGCCGCCACCAACATCAAGGAAATTCGCAGGCTCACCACCATACAATTTGATGACATCCATAGTTGCCATTGCTAATCCTGCCCCATTGACTAAACAACCGATGTTTCCATCGAGTTTGACATATGATAACCCAGCCTCTTTAGCACGAATTTCAGTAGCCTCTTCTTCCGACAAGTCACGTAATTCGACGATATCAGGGTGGCGGAATAGTGCGTTTTCATCAAAACTGACTTTTGCATCAAGTAATACCATCTCGTCATCATCAGTCCGCACGAGTGGGTTGATTTCGACCATTGCACAATCTTTCTCCGCGAAAAATGAGAATAACCCTTGAATCATTGTGACAAACGAATCGCTGGCAGAACCATCTAATCCGAGTGAACTTGCCAGACCATTTGCTTGCTCGTCAGTTACTCCGACATTGATGTCAACGTAGATCTTATGAATAGCCTCAGGAGTTGATTCCGCGACTTCTTCAATATCCATTCCGCCTTCAGTCGAAGCCATAATTAGAGGCATTTTTTCCTCTCTGTCAACCAAAATTGCAAGATAATATTCATGGGCGATAGCGCATCCAGACTCGATGTAGAGATTGTTGACAATTTTTCCGACTTCACCGGTTTGTTTTGTCACCAACTTGTTGCCAAGTAGATTTGTTGCATAGGTTTCAACATCATCTCGATTGAAAGCAATCTTGACTCCACCCTGCATAACTTCAGCACCACTTTCCGGGTCGTACAGAATTCCTTTTCCACGTCCGCCTGCATGAATTTGACTCTTTACAGCAACAATTTTGCTCGCTAAATCATCGTAAGCAGAGAGTGCTTGCTCTACACTTGTACAATGAACTCCGGCAACTACCGGAAGCCCAGCACCTCGAAACAGACTCTTTCCTTGATATTCGTGGATGTTCACCCAAACTCCCCCTACGAGTTGGTCGACCTAAAGCCCGTCTTTGAATACTTGCCCGCGTGTCTAAGTTGTGCCAACGCGCTAACCCGAGGGGAATCCCTTGAAGTGAGGGTGTTTAACCGGGAAAGACAGGGAGCATCATGCAAGTCATCGTTTTGGCCGGTGGATTTGGTACTAGACTTCGCCCATGGACTAACCATGTTGCTAAACCATTGCTACCAATGCTTGACAAAACTCTGCTCGAAAGAGTGGTTGAGGCGTTACCTGAAACCTTGGTTGATGAAGTCATATTGGCAGCGGGATACAAAATTGAAGAGATGAGACAGCATTTTTCTACTGTTGAATTACCATACAAAGTCACAATTGTTGAAGAGACTGAACCACTTGGTACGGGCGGTGCAATCGCTAATTGCAGAAATCATCTTCGTGATGAGACATTTTGCGTGATGAATGGTGACCTACTCTCAAGTGTACCAGTTGAAGAAATGCTCAAATTTCACCATTCTCAGGGAGGATTAGCCACCATTTCGCTCTGGGAGGTTGAGGACCCAACTAGGTTTGGAGTCTGTGATATTCGCGAGGATGGAAAAATCTACCAGTTTCAAGAAAAGCCAGCATTAGAAGATGCTGTCAGTAACATGATAAACGCTGGTTGCTACATCCTTGAGCCAGCGATTTTTGAGCGAATGCCGGATGGCGCGCACAGTATGGAGAGAGATGTTTACACCGAAATTGCGTCCGAAGGTGTGTTGAACGGATTTGGTTTTGAAGGTCACTTCGTTGATGCTGGTACTCCGCCTTCTTGGTTAGAGGGTGTGCAAGTTTGTCTAAGTGGTCAGCGCTGGACAAGTGGTGGGCGCGGTGGTTTTGGCGACACTTCTTGGATGGGTGATGGGGTGTTTGATGGGGCTGGGCCATTGAGTAGTGCAATAGGACATGGTTCAACGATTTCTCCCGGCTCAGATGTAGTAAGGTCTGCATTGATGAGTGATGTTTTCATCGGTGAAGGTGCCTCAGTTGTTGAATGTTTGATTGGTGAAGGCGCAAAAATTGGTGCCGGTGTCAAATTAGAGGGTGTAGTAGTAGACTACAGGGCTGAAATCCCAGATGGATATTCCCAAATTGGTGGAACTTTTCCCGAATCGTGATTTACCAAAAAGAGCAATTCAGAGTTTTGAAACGAGGTCTGCAAGAATCCCTTGTGGGTCGTTTGCTTTTGTGACTCCACTTGCCAAAAGAACTCCTTCGGTCCCAAGTTGAATCGCCATTGCTACATCATCTCCGTTTTTTACTCCAGCACCGCACAGAACACGGACTTCGGAGTTCACAGATTTCACGAGATTAGACGTGCCTGAGACAATTTCAGGGTCTGCAGATGTGACTGAGATGTCGCCGCCAATCAATTCGGGAGGCTCGACTGCAATCATTGTTGGGCCAAGGGCTGCTAGTGCTCTTGCTTCATCCAAATCTGCGGCACAAGCGCATACTGGGAATCCATCAGGAAGTTGTGCTAGCAGGTTTTTGACATGATCAATAGATACTTTATGCTCTGCATGATTGATGATGGTGCCTGTCGCACCTCTTTCGATTGCAGTTTCAGGATGGAGCCAGCCGGTATGAGAACCAAATCCGACAGGGTCGAGATGTTGAGCCCAAACTTGCAGGTTGGGTGCTGCTGCCTTTACTGAAGCCAAGTCGAATGCTGAAACTACAGCGACAAAATCCGCTGAATCACAGGCTGCATCTGCTTCTGCCATGAATTTCGCCAGCATTTCAGCATTAGCGCCATGAGCACTGCTGTAGGTCTTGAAGTTGACAACTATTAGTGGCTTCATCAAGCACCGCCAAGCGCTTCATTCAGTTGAACCTATTGGAGAGGTGTAGAGTCTCTGACCTTCGCGATGAGTGGTTTTGTGGTTGCCGAGGCGATTTTGGTAGTGTGGTTTGGTTTTCCAAACTGACGTCTTATTTGTTTACTGGAACTCACGCCAAGGGATTTTGGTAGTGTGGTTTGGATTTCCAAACTGACGTCTTATTTGTTTACTGGAAGGCCTATTCGCCACATTTTGATTTCGATTCCAAGCCAACCGTCGGGTTGAAGCCCAGAACCCGGCCCCATAGGGCCGGGGACAAGCATGCGAAAGGTGAATCTCACCCTCTATCTTTCAGCACTAATGCTTTGCTCAGTTCTTTCCGGTTGCTTTGGCAAAGAGGATGTTGCACCTGAAGAAATCGAGGAAGAAGTCAGCTTCGGTGCTTACAGTGTCGTCGCTCCAATAGATACTGGAATCAATGTGTATCACGAACGTTTCATCCTCAATGAAACTCTACCCCAATGGTTGGTCGATGGACTTGGTGTGACAATGTGGTGTAACCTGACTATGACCGGTACTTGGCAAGAGCGATACGAAGCCGATGCACCAACATGCTGGGATGTCATAACATCGACAGATATTGTCTATTTCCCCGGGACGCGAATCATCGGGACAACTCCGGATGATAATACCAATATCCCTATTCTTGATGATCCTGCAGATGGCCACGGTACTGCGGTCACAGGTGCCGTTCTTGATGCGAATCCAGATGCGATTATTTTCTTCGTTGAAGGATTCAGTGATGAAGCGGTACTTGCCGCGGCAAATCAGCCACTGGTCGATATCATCACAACTTCTTTTGGGCCGATTGGTAGCGTCCCAGTTCCAGGAATTGAAGATGCAACGCGCGTAGCCGTGGTTGAGAATAACAAGATTCACACCGGTGCTGCTGACAATACACCATCTCCAGCTGTTCAAGATTCCACAGCAGGTCCGCCATGGTCAATCGGTATATCTGGCTATGCCGAAGAAGGGGATGACCAAAAGGAAACGATGAGTGGTTCCTATCCTGATATCGCCGCGGATTGGACACAAGTATTGCCCAATCATGATGACATCGATGGTTATCATGAAACATCAGGAACCTCGTTTGCAACACCTCGAACTGCTGGCATTCTCAGTCTGATTTTGACTCAACTTCGTGAACTATCAGGTGACATGAGTTCAGGGGGGTCTGAGGAGCGCGGCGGCCTTTTGGTCAATGGTACCAATCTTTCAATCACAAATAGCCAACTGAGAGATGCGTTGAACTTGTCGGCTTGGTACCCTGGTTATTCAACTTGGGACCCCACATCTGGCACCATGCCAATTTCCCCCGTTGCTCCATGCACACAGGTTGGATGGGGCGTGGTCAACATGTCAAATGTTGAACCCATTTACAATCATCTTTCAGGGATAGAATCCATGCCTTCACGGCCTGCAGATGTTGTCGCTTGCATGCAAGCGAATCAAGACATCCGTGAGGCCTATTGGGGCTCGTAAATTGATTGATTTTCTGTGAAATCTTTGTGGGATTGCCCTATGGATCACTTTTGTTCTTGTACTAAGATCACCTTTCCTTTGTTAGATGACCCTACCAAAATTCCCATTATTTCTGTTCAAATCCTTGTGCGTCTGGAATTTTGTTGGTTATGGTCCTAAGGCGATCATGGCAATCAAAATAATCAACGAGAAAAATGCATATATCCACCACAACGCGAGGCCGGCCTTCTCCCTCGGTGACTTCTCCTTCTTGTCCGGACTTTCATCTTTCTCGGCCCGGCTAACCTCCTTTCCTCCGGCTCCACGAATTACCACCATTGATGTATCATCATCTGAGGCCATGATACTTGATGGCTTAGGATGGTTAATGTTCTTTATCGACGCTTGTGGTTCAATATTCATTCTTCTTCATCCTCTTCAGTCAACCTACTACAATACCAAATGGTAATCACTGCTACAAGGGAACCAACCATGTTGGAAATTAAGTCAAAGCTTGTGTTTACATAACCACCAAGATTGATATCAGCAAGTATCATTGTTGGTGGAAATTCAATAATTTCGTTGAGAGAACCCAATCCCATCCCAGCAGCCCAACATAATAGCAACATTCCAAAAGTAGGTTGCAGGGTGGCGCCCACTTTCTTGAATCCCATTGCAAGCCCTTGCCAACAAACCCAGGTTGTGACACCAAAACCGTAAGCATGTACAATGTTGTCATATTTCAAAAAGTCAGGAATCAACCACCAACTATAGAGAACTCGGGTGTCACCTTCAATCGGCCAGGTTGCAGGAACCGGAATTAGACCACCTACCATGTGCAAAACACACCAACCTGATAATGCCCAAATTGTGGCATTGGTTAATCTCACATTTTGATGAACGTATCCAAGAATGACAAACACGATACCCATCATTATCGCGTTGACAAAGAACCAATCGTTACCACTGGAAAGTGAGAATATTGCCGCGGCCAGTAGAAATGTGATTGTTAGCCCGCTTGCGGTCTTGACCTGAGGATTCCAAAAAGGCTCATCATGCTCATATTCTTCGCGAAACTTGGCAATTCCCACTCTTATTTACCTCCTGCTTTGCTAGAATGCAAAATCCAATGAAGCAATTAGTTTTGGGCGGCCATGGTGGCAAGATAGGGGATACTTGTGCGTCAACTATTGTGATTCACACTTATCAGATTAGCACCGTATTTGGATTGAGCCCCCAGTTAGGTTCATCTGAGGTTGCATCAGTGAGGAAGGGGAGAACATCTTGGAGCACTTTTGGAATTACTACACACCATAAATTCTCGAACAAGGGTGATTCGGGTGTTCCTAGTTTGTCGGTCAGTTTACCCCACATGTTGACAATTCCTCGGGGTTTTTGCCGCTCGTATTGGAACATTAGAGCAGTAGGTTGAATGAGTCCTTGGATACCTAAGATGTATCTTTGGTCAGCATCTCTCGCCTTGAGCGACTTCCACATCTCCTCCCAGTCCTCGTGGGCATGCCAATAGCGGCCTGTATTGAATTCGTTAATGCCGCCATCAAGCCATTTCTGCTCTTGTTCAGAGAGTGGGCACTTTTCCATTTCTTCCTTACCCCATCAAAGAGGAATGTCAGTGTTCACATCAAGCAAGCACTGGTGAATCGCCTTCGGCGATTGGCAAATCAAGCGCTTCTGTTTCATTGCGCTCAATCCATGCCTCTTCTTCAGCAGGAACATCGGTGTCGGCAAAAATTGCTTCAACAGGACATTCTGGAATACAAGCACCGCAATCAATGCATTCATCAGCATCAATTACAAGGTAAGTTTCGGCTTCCCTAAATGCTTCAACAGGGCAAACTGCCACACATTCTTGGTACTTCGCGTCAACGCATGCTGTGGTTACTACGTGAGTCATCGTAATTCCTCTCAACCATCGGTGTAGGCCACTCTTCTATGAAGTTAATCATTTGTGACATCAGAGTTTGGGATTTCTGGTAGGCCTTTTCTAGTTGCGATTTTAGCCGCTTCATTCAACAATCGGCGCGCCACTTCTTCTACATTATCGCCGGGATAAACCTCAAGTTTCACCCTTCCTTTAACACTCTCACATGGGTCATGGGGGTTAGTCAGAGAAGGATTACCACGTACAAGTTCGTCCAACTTTAGTCTCAAGTGTAACCAGTTTCCCTCATCAATTCTACCTTCAATATTTTTTGCAAGTTCATCGAGTAACGATTTGCCTAAACGCGGTAAAGATCGGCGAGCATCTGACTTCTTTTTTGCCTCAGCATGAACAATGTACATCGGTGTGTTGTGATATGACTGAGTCTTTTCAACATCAACGAATTCTTCATCACCAATTAACCAAGATAAGGAGTCCGCGATTACATCAATATCGCTGACACCAGATGCGTGGACTGTCCATTCAATTCGGTGGATTGGAAGTGCCATTGTGTTTTGCCGGCGCGATATGATAAATGACAATGCCGGCTTAATTCCGAATTAATGATTGAACCAAATAAGAAGTCATCAAAGCTGATTATAAATTAATCCTTACATCTTGAGTTTGTACCTGTACAACTATCTTGGCACTCAAGACACACCCACTCAAAATCATGTTTACATCGAAATCCATGAGCAGGGCAGCAAGGCATGTTACACAAGCAATACAAGAATCGAGCGTTTACGCCTGCGTCTTCTTCAGTCTGGTCACAAACGTGGCAGTGAGACATACCAATACGTGAATTATCAAGGTATATAAACATGAATCAGCATTTTAAATCAGGAAATAGTCCATCTACCGGATGGATTCAAATTTTCACACCCTACGGGTGAGCCGGCCCGTTCAAATACTGCTGGCAGGTCGGCGGGACGCTAATGGGGTAGCCCCCGTAAGACCACAGGTGTTCAATAATGGCCGCAAAAGGAGCAAAAGCACGCGCAGCAGCGAGAAAACAGAGGGATAAGTGGAAGTCAAAGCGGTGGTTCACCATCCGAGCACCTCGACAACCCTGGCAATTCAAGGTCATTGGAGAAACACTTGGGGAAACACCTGAACATTTGATGGGAAGGATCTACGAAACTACCCAAAATGAAGTTGATGGCGACTTCTCAAAGATGCACGTCAAGCTCCGATTCCGTGTTGTAGACACTCGTGGTGAAGATGCTTTAACCGAGTATATTGGACATGCGCTGCAGAGCGATTACATCCGCCGTCAAATCCGCAGACACCGCGGCAAGGTGGATGATGTAGTAGATTGTGTGACTTCTGATGGATATTACCTGCGAGTAAAGCCAGTTGTAGTTGCAGCCAATCGCATCAAGTCTAGTCAGAAAAGTCAGATGCGAAAATTGATGCGAGATACTTTGCTTCAATTTACTGCCCGTTCTACTTGGTTAGAAGTCCAAGCATCTATACTCAGTGGTGCTCTTGAGACGACACTTGTAGATGCAATCAAGGCGATTCAACCAACCAGAACAGTAATGATTCGTAAAGTCCAATTGATTCAATCAGGAGTAGTTGCAGAAGATGGACCAACTCTAGATGAGATTCACGAAGAAGAAAAGCGAGCAAATGCAGAACAAGCCGCCAAGAAGGCAGCTGCTCTTGAGAAAGCAATGGCTGGCGAAGAAGATGAAAACAGTTCAGAAGATGAAGAAGAATCAGCAGATGATGCTGATGATTCAGAGGATGAAGCAGAGGCTGATGAATCAAGCGATGATTCTGATGACAGTGCTGAAGAAGAACAAGACCTTTCATCTCTAAAGGTTGCAGAACTCAAAGAACTGCTTAAGGCAGCAGGAAAGCCTGTTGGCGGTAAGAAAGCAGAATTGATTGCAAGACTCAGCGAGTGAGGTGATGGAGAATGAAACGTATCGCCGTCATCGGCGGTACTGGCATGAAGCAACTTGTTGCTGATGCTGACTTAGGAAACTCAGGATTTTCAATATCAGCAACCGATTCATTGGTTGCACAAACGGATTATGGTGATGTCCCTCTTGAGATAATGACTCTCAATACTTCATCTGAATCGAGTGAAGTTAAGATTTTCATAGTTCACCGTCATCATGGGGATGGCAAAACTACTCCACCTCATTTGATTAATTATCATGCTAATGTGAAGGCAGCACAAGCCTGTAATCCAGATGTGATTGTTTCAATCCAGTCGGTCGGAGCGATTGACCCACATTTCCCTCCAGGAATTGTTGGAATGGCTGAACACACTTTGGATTTCGTTAGTATGCCAGTGACTTTCTCAGAAGAAGATGCACACCACGCTGACATGACACACCACTATCCAAGTGACCTTCGTGACCTTTTACGACCAGTTCTTAGTGCTCAAAGTGATGAGGAACTTACTCTTGACCATGTGGTTTCACATGTTAATGGCCCACAGTTTGAGACTCCTGCCGAAATAGAGGCTTTCGCTCGTTTGGGTGCAACTGCAGCAAGTATGACAATATCACCAGAGGCTAGATTGATTGCTGAAACTGGTATTCCTCATGTTGGTCTAATTGCCTCAAGTAATTGGGCTGCTGGAAAGACACCGGGTGATGCAAACGCTGCAATAGATCACGACTCTGTTGAGGCTAAAGCAGCCGATATGCGCGGTATAATTTGGCAATGCCTTACTTCACTTCTCAAAAACTAAATTCTACAAATGAATTTGGCCAGATTTCATCCAGAAAAATGAGCGTCGCGCGCACGAATGATTTTCACCCGCCCACAGAAGGGTTGGGTATGAGTGAGCGAGCACATGATGTAAATGAGTGGATGGCACACCCGAATCAGGATGGTTTGGGGGAGACTGGAACGGCTGACGGGTCTTTTGAGACGATGATGTGTAGAGTTGCAAAGTTCCACGCAAAACACGATTTCGCTCACCCTGACAATAACGGGCACGACATGGGTTACCGATTGGCTCTGATGATTGAGGAGTTGGGGGAGTTGTCGGCGGCGATTACTAAGCGTAAGCCGGCTGAAGAAGCCGCCGAAGAATTAGCAGATGTATTCATTTTGACGCTTGGAAATGCGCTGGCGATGGAAGTCGATTTAGAGGCAGTTTTTCACAAAAAAATGGACAAAATCATGCAACGCAAAGCGCGGCGCGGTAATCTTGGGATTCGAGTTACTGAATACACAGATGAGCCAGAATGAATGCGTCACCAATTTTTGGAATTAATCTAGGACTACATCACGGCGTAAAAAGGCAGCACCGATTAAGGAAATTAAAGGCAAAAGTGTACCAAACCCTGGGATTAATTGGAATGTATCATCCTCTTTTTCATTCAGAACACCTTCCTGTATTGTGAATTGGTCACCTATTGTTTCATCTGTACGATGAAATGTGAAGGACAGGCTACGGGTTTCTTCATCATAGATTATTTTCATGTAACCAAAAGTATCTACTTCACGATAAGCAGACCAAGCAGGTTGGGGTTCATCCACCTCCGTATACGGGGTTCGTCCAGCATTACCAGCCACAATATGAATCGGACCAAATCCCTGACCGAAGAGTGTACCATCCTCACCCCCGAAACTTTGGGGTTCTTCTTGGAAAACCGGCCAAGTTCTCTCATAGAAATGATCATGCCCAGCAATTACCAAATCTACACTATGAGTTTGATATAACTCTTCAACCGCTTCACGCAAAGCCATTTCCGAACCGTGGTAACTATTGCTTGAATACATTGGTTTGTGAGCGATTACCACAATGAATGGGCGCTCTTCTCGGTTCGCATTAGCCGCTGACAAATCAGCCTCCAAAGCAGCATATTGAGCACTTCCTAAATCATAATCATGCTCGGTTGACATGAATACCATGTGTACGCCAGCAAAGTCTCTGCTATACCAAAATGGTTCCGTTTCCTTCATCTCATCCGCATCAAATCGATGAGCATACGGGGTGAATCCATAACCCGGCTCATTTTCATGATTCCCAACTGCAGTAACCCAAGGAATACGGGTCATACTTGCCTCTTGGTCAACGAACCAATCATCCCAAGCTGATTGTTCGCCATCAGCATATGATATATCTCCAGAAATTGTTACCAGTTGTGCAGTAGTATCAGCAATAATCGCTCCACTTACATCAACAGCCTCTGAAGAATCACCGTAATCTGCGATTGCAATCCATTCAAACCGATTCGCATCTATATCAATTGGAGTGAATTTGTATTCCTGTGACCAGTCACCCCCATCACCAACTCGGTAAGTCACCTCTTCCCCGGGAGTTAAGTCACTCATCGTTGCCATGTGAAAAGCCATGTCATGATTATAGCAATATGAATCACCATCAGCACTTTGCCCATTCCATTCAACCACAGCATTTCCTCTGCGTTCGGTTGCCCACATTACCACTACTTCCGAGGGGTTATCGGTTAATTGTAAATGGATTTGACTTGGCTCTGTACTACCAGTCATAGTACCAGGGCATTCTTGTAATGCCTCACCAATGCTTTGCGATGCAGCCATAGGAGCCAGTAGCAGGATGAAGAGCAGAGGTGGTATTATCCGCACTGACATTGTTTAACGACAATGTGGAAGATTATTTGTGCTTATCTAATCAGAATTAAGCCTCAAGAATTTGATTCAGCGGCTGTAACAGTATTGAGCATCAGCATCGCTATCGTCATCGGCCCAACTCCACCAGGTACTGGTGAGAGGTGGCCTGCTACATCTGCAACATCAGGATGAACATCACCAGCCAAACGATAGCCTCGCTCGCGGCTTTCGTCATCAACTCGATTTACTCCAACATCAACCACAGCCGCTCCTTGCTTGACCCAATCTGCTTGTACCATCTCAGCGCGACCAACCGCTGCAATCACGATGTCTGCTGCGCGGCAGACATCGGCAATATCACTGGTACGAGAATGTGAAATAGTTACTGTTGCATCAACTCCTTTGCGACCTAACAAAAGTGATACTGGGGCGCCTACAATGCGTGAGCGCCCTATCACTACCGCATTTTTTCCCGATATATCCACTCCACCCCACTCAAGGAGGCGGATTACACCCGCTGGTGTGCACGGCACAAGCCCATCAGCGCGACCTTGTACGAGTCTACCGAGGTTCACGGGATGGAACCCGTCAACATCTTTGGCAGGATCTATCATATCGGTTATCGCTAACTCATCCATCCCTTTTGGAAGAGGAGATTGCACCAAAATCCCATGCACTGAGGGGTCAGAATTGAGTTTTTCAACAACATCTACCACCTTTGAAAAATCGCTATCAGCGGGTAAATCAATGCGGGTACTCTTGACACCTACTCGCTCGCAAGCGCGCTCTTTTGCCCCCACATATACATGACTCGCTGGGTCATCACCAACGATTACTACGGCTAGGTGAGGGGTGATTCCACGTTCATTCAATACTGAAACTTTGGCTTTCACTTCGGCTTCAACTTCGGCGCCACACGCCTTCCCATCTAGAACTTGGGCGCTCATTTCAATATCTCGTGTAGGCCGTCCATTCTTGACCGTTAGGGCGGTACTCCGACTGTGATATTCAAAACCAATGGGCGTGTCGGGTTGCTTAGCGCCAACGTTGCATAGCTGGTAGTGCTCCTGATTTGTAATCAGGTGGTCGGGAGTTCAAATCTCTCCGTTGGCTCTTTAAAACAAGATTTTATTGTTTTTTTTTCCTTGTTTTAATGTCGGTGCGGACCGATTGTAAAAACACAATTAATTCTGTTCGCCCGATGACTTGCAAGTTTGACTGAACATTGTTAGGGCGATTCGCAAATCACACTTTTTTTACCTTTAGTGTGAATTATTTTTCTTCTTCTAATGCAGAAAAATGAGAAATTATTTCTGATAAGTGGAATCTTGTTGTGCCTGTTGATATCCATCCCAACCCTGTTGGGTTTGACCATATTGTTGCATCTGTTGCTGTTGCCACCAAGCAATTTGCTCAGGTGTCCACTCTTGCTGAGTTTGCATGCCTTGTGCTTGGGATTGTTGCCATTGTGCAATCTGCTCTGGAGTCCACTCTTGCTGAGTTTGCATCCCTTGTGCTTGTGATTGTTGCCAATTTGCGATCTGTTCAGGAGTCCACTGCTGATTTTGTTCAATTTCAGCCTCAACTACGGCTGTTGCATCGTCATCCTCATCAAACCAATCTCGCTTAGGTGCGCCACTAGCCCGCATTCCGATTACAACTACTGCGGCTAATAAAATCAACAATCCGCCAAGAATTCCAATCCATTCAATGGAAAATCCTTTTGCGTTCAAATCAGCGAGTAAACCAGTATCTGCCGGTTGAGTCACTGTTACAACATCCCCGGTTGCAACCTCTTCACCATCCATAATGACAACGATGAAGTAATGCCCTTCACTCTCAGGAATCCAGTCAATTTGTGCTTGGCTAGAGCCACTTGGGTCCACACCTACTGTGACATATACTGGAGTAATAACTCTGCTAACACCCTCCGAATCAACCTCCTTTAGAGTTAGTTCCCCGACCCCATAAACCTCACCTAAATTATGGACCACAACTGTCACCATGACGGTTTCGCCTAACTCAATTTCTCCACTTCTTGAGTAACTCAAGTCAGCATCTTCCACAAGTAAATCGGCTTGCAGTTGCTGTATTCTCCAAGCCGCGAACGGGCTCCCTTCGGAATTGAATTGGATATCTGATACCATCTCATTGCCAACCATGTCTTTACCTGTTATCCAAGCATGAAGCGTGAGTTCGTCAGACAGCATGACTGCAGGAATCACAGATTGTAACTCAAGTGTTGCTCTTACCGGAATTGCTTCTCCGGCAGGGTTGTGGGCTGGTAGAACCACTGTATTTTGGCCGCTGGCGATTTCATCCCCGTACGGATTTGAGCCATGTGTGACTAACCAGTTTAGTCGAACTGTATCAATGTCGAGTTGTTCATATTCTTTAACCTGAAGTTCTACTACTAATGATGAAAGC
Organism: Methanobacteriota archaeon; assembly: GCA_016845345.1. Lineage (GTDB taxonomy): Archaea > Thermoplasmatota > Poseidoniia > Poseidoniales > Thalassarchaeaceae > MGIIb-Q1. Next base: position 12,356 of record JAERSV010000039.1, on the reverse strand, counting down.
GCAGAAACTTGAATTTCACTTCCAATTCTTGGCCCGACTACATTTACAGGAATTGGAGGATTGTTATCTACAGTGATGTACAGAATCGTCAATCCTGTATCCGTGACATCCCGTGCTTGAGCGGGTAATTCTGTCAGTTCAAAAGTCAGAGGAATTGCAGAATCGGCCTGACTTGGGGCCTTTACAGTCGAACTCCACCAACCATTTTCAGTGCGAACTGTTGGACCCTTGTCATCAAGCATGACTTTGACTTTCATTTCATCCGTGGGTAAATCGCCTGTCGGCGAAAATGAAACTCTGCCTGAAATCGTGATGTTGCTATTTGGCGCTACCCACGCACCACTTGCTGACCTTTTGCCTTCAGATAATTCAACCATTATGCTATCTGGCTCAACTTGTAAATTAGTTGAAAATCGCCACCACAATTCAGGTAGTGCCAACCAATCACCTTGTCCGGCACGGTCAACTACCTCGATGTCTGGTTCCCTTCTCAAGTCACCCTCGTCTGGTAAATCCCACGCGAGTTTGAAGTCTACCTGAATATACAAATCACTAGTGAATGCAGTAATCTCCCCTTCACTTGCACGTACATGACAATTGACTATCTCTAGGTGTGGGCTTGGTGTTACACATTCGCCACCACTTGCATTCCAACGGATTTGTAATTGGTCTGAAATTGAGTTTCCTGCCAAATTGATGTTGATATGGTCTATATCTGAAAAACCGTTACCTTCCTCAAATGGAATAATTAGTCCATATGTTGGTGAAGGGTGAAGCCAATCTCTTGGACCATCCACCCAACCAGCTCCGTTACGAGTAATACTGGGCGCCTCATCACTCATCAGTTGATAGACAAATAAATGAGTATTAGTAAGTGAACTACCACCACCAATGATACCATTTCCTGCTGGGTCAGAGCCGGTCAAATAACCTGCAATTAAATCCCCTTCTAGGCCAAATGTATCATCAAAAGTGAAAGAATAATTTCCTCTATTTATTGAAAGATTTGATGGAATAACCATATTTTGTGGTTGGAATTCATCAGCATCAATTTCTCCATCCCCATCGCTATCATCTTGCCATTCCCGCCATAACATCAAGGTTACATCTGTAGGTAAAACTGGCATATCATACAATTCAAAGGTCAGAGTTTGAGAAAGTGATGGCTCAAGATGGTCATGGGCTTTCACGCTTTGATAGATTACTATAGGTGATATTGAATCAATTTCAAAACTTCGATTTAGAATGATTGTAGTCACATCATCGCCGCCTACAAGTGGGTCGAATTCAACGGCATACTCAACATCACCAGTTGCCACAGGAGTCCTAGTGTTGAAAGTGGCAACTCCTTGAACCAATTGATTTGTTTGTGCCTTGACAATTCCATTCTCAAGTAATCTGACTTCAATGTCGTCACTACGTGGTGCGAACATTGATTCTAATCCCTCAAATCCAAACTCGACTTCAACTGAAATATCTGAATCAGCCTTCAGATATGATGTCTCATCAGCAATTGTGATTCCGCGGTCATTCAAAACCCGCCAATCGATGATTTCCATGTCATTCTCTACACCTTGAGATGGGCCAACTCCAAACATGTGAACCCAGGGTAAACTGATCAAACCATCATTCATTATCCCGCGTAAAGTTAGGGTTACGAGGTCTTCATCATCCCATGAGGCATTCAGCGAAAAGCGGAGAGTTGGATGTAACTCACAGCAAATTCCAGGCCCACTTGCGCCAGCTGGAGTTGTGTAGGAGCCGGTATCAAAAACTGCTGGCAGTATTATTGCATCTGCATCACCTTCGATAGTATCTGCTGGGAGCGGTGATGCTCCAAGCCAAACGGTGTATGTGATTGCATTATTATCACCAACCAAATCATACCTTAATGCTGCTAATTCACCACTTTCTACTGTTATATTGTGCTCAAATTCAAACATCTGCCAAGACGGTGATAATGTCGCCGACAAGTTGTCTGCTGATTCAAGGGAAATTTCTGTGGCTAAACCTGTATTCAACTCCCTCAAAGTGACCTCCATTGAACCAAGGTATGTCCAACTCATTGACAATGGGAGGGAAACCCATCCATCAGTCGCAGACATGCTTCCAGCGAGATTGTTTAGGCCGAGAATGAAATCTGATTCCGGCTCAAAGTGTAACATCGCTGAGGGAGAATGTGGGATTGCAATTCCACCGAATCTGACTCCACCGGCTGATGCATCCAACATCATTTCTACAGCAACGTATTCTACTCCACTTTGACTGTAAACTGGTTGTGAAATCGTTAACTCAGCAACCAAATTTGCCTTTTCAGCCTCTCCAACTCGTAAAGTACGCGATTCATCTGCAGAACCAAACGTCCATGATGATATCACATTGCCTCCAATCAATAATTGCAATTGTAAATCTGTAACTCCAGTTGATAATTCAGGACTAATTTCGAAGATTAAATCTCCGGCTGAATCCTTCGGAATCCAAAACTCCACATTATGCTGATTTGGGAATTTCAAATCGATTGAGCGATTCCCATTCGCGAGAACATCTTGCCAACCCCATGTACCAATTGAGTTGTTTGTGAGTCCCCATTCCTCATTTCCATCATTACCCAAATCAATCAGAGGTGATTCTGGTAGACCAGAACCATGCAATTCCACCTCAAATCTCTGCAAATCAAAATATTGCCCCTGACCTAACCATCTGAATTGGATTGAATGCACCCAACCATCTAGATTAGTCAAGCCGGTAGTAGGTATTGTCACCCACGGACCGCCATCAATAGTTGCTTCCAAGTGCCCACCACCTGAAACTGTTAGCGCAGTAGAAATCCTGCTAATTGGGCGCCGCGAAATGAACGTCGGCGAGTACGCCTCACCATCTCCAACTATGCTATCACCATCCCAACTACATGCTATCAGACTCCAATCTGTAGGGCTGTCATCAAAACTGTTGACAAATAGCCCTTGAATGTGAACCCCATTCACTTTGGTAACAGAACCGGTACCCATCGCTTCCAAAGTCACCTTGAGACGTATCGCTGGATGCTTTTGCCAGTCAATTCCACCCAAATCCGCCCAATTCCCTTGGCGCTCATAAAAACCATCCAGCGGTGTATTATTTGAAGCATCAAGAACCGACCAAGTCACAGCATTTGAGGGAGCATCTGTGTCAATACTCATCACCCCATATGGGCCGGGAAGTGAACGGAAATTTGCATTATTAGCACTTGGACCGAAGGCGGGAGTTGTCCAGTTTCCTTCTCCACCCGGTTTAGTCAACCTCACATCATCAACAAACCACCAGTCACAGCAAGTACCAGAGCCATGCGAAAGCCTGAATCTAAACTTGAAATTCGAATGAAATGCATCATTTGGCAAATTAAATGCAACATTTCTTGGCGTATAATATGGATATCCTAAGCCAGCGTTGAAGTAGGTTATTTGCCCCCAACTACCACTTGATTTGATATATTCAACAAACATGTGTTCGCTACTGTCCGGGTCTTCGCCACACCCCGATTGACCTTCGCGCATCCAAAAGGAAATCTGACCATTGGAGAGAGAAGAGAGGTCGATTTGATTAGAAGTAACACTTACTGAACCATGCCTTACGGTTAGCGAGCGTGAACTACTACCGTTGGTGCCACACGACATGGTGTTTATTCGCCCATAATTTGTGTTTGAGGTGGTCCACCCAGTTGGAAGATTGTTAGAACCTTCAAAACTCCAGTATTCATCAATAGCTGAAACTTGTAACCCAGATGAATTGTAGTCTACTCCTTGAGATGTAGCCCCAGATTGATTGAAATCATTGGGTGCAGTAAAGGATATTCCTTCACTTCGAGGTAGAGCCGTAGGTGAAAGTTCGAGACTGAGATTTCTGACTGCTTCCCCTTCTGGAACTTCGACTTTGAAAGAATTTGTAACTGAATTGGGATGACTATTGATTGTGACCACTTCTGTTGAGTTCAAAGATGCAAACCCATTGATATCTCCTTTCTCAAGTTCCCCATCCTGTGTGATGTTTGAAGAAAAATTAGGAGTGCATGCTACTAAAGAAATGGTGAACATTATGAATGTCAAAAAGATTGCACAACGCTTCACCGGAAACCCTCCCCTCTTCGGGTGATGTATGGAACCTATAGTGAACTTTGCCCATAGGCCGATCCTATCCTAATCCTTTGAAAGTGGATGGATGGATTCTTATTTAGAGACCTGTAGGATGGTTTGGCGGCGGGATTCTGTCGCAGTAGTGATTGCTGTGGATTTAGGTCGCCTTGAGGATACCTTTCTGCCTGCGGAGAGCAGGAAAAAGACCGGTTCCGACACGATTTTTGCTTGGTATGGCAGATATCTGCAAGCCAAGGCACTTGGTGAACCAGCGATTAACGGAACCGTTGGTAGCCTGCTTGAAGATGATGGAGCACTCGCTGTCAACAGCGTTGTCATGGATTCACTACGCAAACAATCTGATGTTGATTTTTCATCCTATGCACCGCTTGCTGGCTTACCTGATTTCAAGAAATTAGCGGCTGAATTAGCAATTGGTCCAAGGCTTGCTAGCCTACAAGATATCGGCCTACACAGCGACTCAGTTGCAACTCCCGGTGGAACTGGCGCATTGTATCTCTCTGCAAGAACAATGCTCGCTGTGGGTGATACGATTTTATTTCGTTCTCGACGCTGGTCCCCATACGATACTTTAGCAGCAGAATGTGGATTAACCATCGCTGAATGGCCAATTCTCAACCACGATGATGGACATAAAAAGGTAAACTTACCTGCTCTTGAATCAATGCTTGAGAACATCGCAACTTCTCAGGAAAGAGTGCTCTCTTGGCTTAATGACCCAGCCCACAATCCCACGGGGGTTTCACTAGATTCTGAGGGTAGGGATTTGGTCTTAGACGCGTTCCTAAAATGTGCTAGAAATCACCCTGAAATTGGAGTCACACTATTCCTTGACACGGCTTATGCAGTTTATGCGGACGAACCATACGGATGGTCTGAAACAATACACAAAAAGTTCTCATGGGCAGAATGGCCGGAAAATTTGCTTATTTGCTGGGGATTTTCTGCATCTAAATCTCACACGATTTATGGTCTTAGATGTGGGGCAATTGTATTCTTACATCCTTCCGAGGATTATGTCAACAGACTTAGTGAGGTTTGTGCAGTAACTGGAAGAGGGACTTGGTCTCTCGCTCCCCGACTACCACAGTCCGCACTTCTCTCAATTCATACCAATGAGACAGAGGCTCACGCGTGGGGGGAAGAAAAATCCAGATTGAAACAAATGCTTGCTGACCGGCGAACCATTTTCAATGTCGAAATGGCAAAATCCGATTTACCTTTGATGCCATCCGATGACGGATATTTTGCCTTCATTCCTTGTGATGACCCTGTTGCGATGGCGGAAAAAGCATCTGAATCTCAATTGTATGTAGTCCCACTAAGTGGTGGAGTCAGAATTGGTATTTGTTCGATTAGTAGCAGTCAAATGGTGCGAGCAGTAGAAATCCTCATTGATGCGTGGCACAGCCTTACCAAATGAGGTGGCGATATGGCCGGCAACACTCGGGCTAACATGTTCATCGCGGCTTGGCTTTGCATGATACTTGCATCTGGAGTGATATTCGCTAGCCCAGCATACATCGCAATTGGTGCACCGATTGGGTTAGCGGGCGCGGCTCTGTTCGTACTAGCATTCGCCCGCGTTGAAGAACCCAAACCAATGAGCGAGAAGGATATTCGCGATTGGGCACCTGAATCAGGTGAACTCCCAGATGGGGCAGAGGGGAGCATCATGTATCGCATTGATACGACCTTGGACGAACCTGTGCGAACCAGTGTTTTGTGTGGTAAATGTGGAGAATTAACTTGGGTTGATGGAAAAAGACCTCAAACTTTCATTTGCCCTGGTTGTGATACCATGTTGTGGGACAAACCTGAGGATGAAGAAGAATGAATAATTACCATCTCATCTCCAATTGATTCAAGGCACTCCGGCTTTCCCAACACATTGGAGGGAGCCGACTGGAGTTGAGTAACAACGAGCGCCGTATGCTCAAAGCGATGCTCTTGGAGCCTGAGCGAGTCTGGGATTTGGCTCCACTTCTCGAATCGTGTGGCTGGGATGACCAGGCCCACGTTGCGGGTGCTGGCGGCTCCCTTGCGGAGTTAGGGTTGGTCAATCAAACCGAAAGTCGCAAGAAAATTTGGCGGCTTGCCTCAGAAGGTCAAGCCGCGGCTGAAAACGGCCTTCTTGAACAAAGAATTTGGGATTGGCTATCGCAACAAGAAGGCCAAGTCGGTATGAAAGAATTACAAGCATCTGATGTTGTTGAAAAGCGAGAATCAGGTGCTGGAATCGGCCTTCTCAAAGACCTCGGAATCCAATTAGAGCGTGGGCAATTTGTTGTCCCATCATCAACTGGTGCTATCACAGCAACCTTAGAAATGCGGGCTAAATTTATCTCTCAACTTTCTGAATCTAATGGAAATGGAGTACAAGAAAACGATTTAGATTCCTCACAAATAGATTACTTCACCGCCCGCAAAGGAATCATCACCTCCTCAGAAGAGGTGACAAGAACTTGGAAATTGACTACTGAGGGTAGAGCAGTCAAAGATTCAGCACTTGAGGAGCGACTTTTGGTAGCAGACATTACTCCTGAACTTCTGCAAGGTGAAGAGTGGCGTTCAGCCGACTTCAAGCCATACGATGTCACCCGCGAAGCGCCAACTCCTCAAGTTGGAAAATCACACCCAATGCAAGCACTAATCGAGAGGATACGTGCCATCTTCCTAGAAATGGGATTCACTGAAATTGATGGCAATTATGTCACAACTGCGGGCTGGAATATGGATGCTTTATTCATCCCACAAGACCATCCGGCAAGAGAAATGCAGGACACTTTCTATCTTGACAAACCTAAATCGGTACCACTTCCCAGTGAGAGAACCCAGCAATGGGCCGATGTGCACGAAAGTGGAGGAGAGACCGGAAGCACGGGTTGGGGTGGTGAATTTTCATCTGAAATCTCACAAAAAGGTATGTTGCGTACACACACAACCGTCAACACAGTACGTCATTTAGAGGAGAATCCTGACAAGCCTTGCCGCGTCTTTAGCATCGGCAGAGTGTTTCGAAAAGAGAGTATTGACCGTACTCACTTACCAGAGTTTCACCAGATTGAGGGGATCATCATGGAGCCAGGTGCGAGCCTACCTATGCTAGTCACCACACTCAAAGAGTTCTACACAAAAATGGGTTATCCAGAAGTGCGCGTTCGCCCTGCTTACTTCCCCTATACCGAGCCGAGCATGGAGGTTGAAGTCAAATGGCGTGGCCAATGGTTAGAGTTAGGAGGGGCTGGAATTTTCCGCCCCGAAGTAACTGAACCTCTCGGAGTTAAATGGCCTGTTTGTGCATGGGGAATGGGGCTTGAAAGATTGGCTATGCTTGTACTTGGATTGGATGATATCCGCCAATTATACATCTCTGATTTAGAATGGTTGAGTCAACAACCTGTTCTTTGAAACAGATGATGTTTTCATTTTCGTCTGATTGAACCCCAGCCTGCGAATACTAATGCAATTAGAGTCATGGTAACGGTCAAATCAATCCACATTGGAACTGTCTCGTCAATCAATGGTTGCTCGATATCCACTACATCGTAACCAAGAACTTCAGTATTGAATTCGTATGACCTTCCACCAGGACCTGGGCCTTGACCCCCACCAAGAGATTGGCCGCTAACATCTGCCATACCGTGATAGCAGATTAAGAAATAAGGGAAACCAATCATTCCAACCGTGTTTCCATTCGTATCAGTGACAGTTGTTTGAGAACCGGAAACAGGCGTACTAACGTAGTGGTAAATCCCTTCAGGGAATTCAGGTGTTGGGCCAAAGCGACCATTGCATTCGTCAAGATCTCCAACACCATCAACATAGTTCCAATCATCAATTCCATTGTAACCTTGGTCACCTCCATCTTGGGTTCTCTCAATCACATATGATGAACTAATTGTCCGAATTGTCTGTCCGTCAGCGCCATAGCCATACATTCCGTAGATTGGATATCCATCAAATGCCCAACCCACTATTGGGCTATGCTGGTCGTTAGGAATTTTTGAGAGAGAATAATCACTCATATCCTCACCAATTCCTGGCTCCCAATAGATGCAGTTTGCATCGTAATGGTAGTGGTAGCCATTTGGTCCAGCTGAATGGCCTGCACACCATCCAAGTTCAATCGCTTGGCGATCTTCGTTGAAATAATCAAAGTGAAGGGCGACTGCGTCACTACCCGGGCCGTCTTCAGGCCCATAGATAGGAACACCATTTACTCCAATTGCAACTGCACCGCGGTCAGGAGCGCATTCCCACCTTCCAGCAGCAGCCGGACAGTTAGTTGAAGAGTGGCCTCCAGTGGTATCATTCACGGGATTCATAGTGATATAAGCCGTGTAATCCATCTCATCGGCACAACATCCCCTAGTGCTCAAGAAATCATGATTTGGAATTCCGTTTGATTCCATTACCATCTTGTTGTTCTGCTCTGAAAAACTGACCTCACATTGGAACCATGGACCTGAACCACCGCCTCCTGCTGAACTAACCCCGTTGTTGTTAGCATTGTATCCTTCTTCTTGGTTGTAATCTTTCACCCAAGGGCCATTTCCATTAGTACAAACCCAACTATCGGTCTTGTCGTATTTGTTAACCTCACAACCAACTGAGTCGACTATGGTGCTAGGTAATGTATTTGGACATTGGTCAAGAGAGTCTTGAACCCCATCGCCATCTTGGTCTTTCTGAGAATCCGAGCAACCGTTTGCGTCCGCTACTTCAGTAATTGGGGTGTTAGGACATTGGTCTCCTGCATCAGAGATTCCATCGCCATCAGCATCTTTCTGATTTTCAGCGCAACCATTCGCATCAACAGAAAATCCAACGTTTGTATCAGGACACAAATCCAAATCATCTGTAACTCCATCTTCATCTGAGTCTAATTGGGAATCTGAACATCCATCCGGCCATACTGGCTCATTTGGAGAATTAGGGCAATCATCATCGGCATCAACAATGCCATCACCATCAGAATCTGTAACTTCATCTTCTGGAAGTTCCTCAACAATCGGTAATTGATATGAGAAGTTAGCCGATGCAACATCAAACAAGCCGCAAGTAGCCCATAAAATTCCTGCGTCGGCTACTTCGTCCTCATCTACAGGAATTGTGTAGGTGGCATTTACACCGTTGACTATTCCTTCTATCGCAGATTGTCCTTCCGGCCAAAACTCAACAGAGCAAGTTGCTGGGAAAAGGTGTACCAAATCCCCAACTAAAAGTCCAATTGAACCGTTCTCCACTGGAGAAACATACCGAATTGTCAATCGTACCAATTCCTCAATAGGAGGTAAAAGTTCAACTGTTGTCATTTCAGAAGAACTACTCAATCCTTGAGAATCTGTAGCAACGACATCCACTACCCAAGACCCCGGTTGTTCATAGGGTAATGTGATGGCCCAAACTCCTTTTTCATCTGCCGTGACCTCGTCTTCTCTTGCCAGAGTGCTAAGAGAATCTTCGGAGAATACTTGGATTGACACAATAGTCGTGTTAAATGACTCATCAACAACCCAGCCAGAAATAACAATTGGTTCACCGTACAAGAATGATGTTTTTGCAACATAGAGAGTTGGTGCACGGTTTTCAGGTGTGGTTTCATCTATCTCATTTGAGGTAGAATCATTATTATCATCCGGCTGGTCATCCATTTGACTGGCAAAATAAACTGCTAACCCAGAAGTAAACATCAATCCAGCCAATACGAGGCTAGCCACTACTAACTTCCCATCCATGTTGTTGCAACTATAAGTTCGCCTTATCAATCTGAGGTATTGAATTTACCAAATCTAAATCATGTATACCTTACACTGTTCAGGCGTTATGAAAATCTCCAAAGCAATATCAACCAAACAATTCTTGTTTATGCTGAAAGTAATTCACGAACATCTGCAAGCACTAGGTCTGGAATCCAATCAACATCACCCCACCACACTCTTTGATAGCCATTTTTATCAACAAGAATTGTACCTGTGGAGTGGTCTACTAAGTATTCAAGGTCAGGGTGGTGGCGCCCACTTGTTTCGTCGCTTCCACTTGTGTTATCGGTGTTATTTTGGTAACCATATTCATCGCTAGAAACGGTTTTCAGCCCAACATCAAAATTGCCCCAAATAGGCTCCAAAACATCAACTTCGCCGGTTAAATGCTGCCAATCAAGTGTCATACTTTCTTTGTAAGTTGCTAACTCTGTGATATTGTCAGTCCATGGGTCAACGGTGATTGAAATGACCTCAACATTTGATTGCTCATCCTCAGACAATTGGCCATATAGCCACTTTGTATTCGCTGAAACCACAGGGCAAACATCAGGACATCTAGTAAACATAAATACAACGATTACAACTTTGCCATCTAAATTTTCACTACTGTAATTTGTCCCATCCTGCGCTACCAAATCAAATGGTTCAACAGCAACTGCGGGATAGATATCATCCCCATTGAATTCATCAGGTATTGAGGGTTCGCCTCCAAGACAACCTGAAATAATTCCAGAACAGGCAAGAATTGCGACTAAAAATAGCGAACTAAACCGTCTTGTCATCGAAATCACTCAAGAGGATATAGTGGAGGATAATGATATCTTGCATCTCTATCTGATTCCATCTGTACTACGTAAACCCCAGACACCATTTCTGAAATCATGATAAATCCACGCGGGTCATATTGTAATCCCCAATTGAATGGAATCATACAGGAGGCCCAACAATCAGCCATGTCATATTCAAGGGTTGAAGCAGGGTCATCAATCCAAGTTGGACCAGCGCTCAAGTAATATCCATTGGTTTTTGTTTCACCAAGTTTTGATATTGCTTTGAAACCTCTTTCTGGCTCGGGAACGCCATTCTCCCAAACAATATCTTCCCAAATGTGGCCATGGTCGGTTACCCATGCACCAGCATGGTAGTGTGCCCAGTAAACCTCGCCACCTGTCCCAGTATCACCATTATGTGGACTGAAGATATATCCGCCAGGAATGTAGTGCTGTGGGTGTTTTGAGCCGTTCGCTAGTGTACCTTCTCCGGGCAATTTCCACTTGCTGACGAGGAACGGTTGTGTAGGGTCGGTGGTATCAATCGTCCAAAGATAACCGGTGTGGTTTGAGTTTGAACCATATTCAGGCGCGATGACTGTGTAGTGCCTCCAATTTACTCCGTAGGTAGGGTCATCTGGGCCAATACCACATGATTTAGGGAAAGTTGCAACTGGGTCATATTCGCTGATACCATCACAAACAAGATGTTCGTAAGGAATTGCATAGTGGATGTTGTCATTGCCTTGGTTTGCATCAAGCCATTCTTCGGAGGTCATATCTGCATGGCCACCGCCATCTGGTCCATACCAGCCATCATCAGCGGTTGAACAACCCATCCAGCGACCTACCTCATTATTCTGAGGCCATGAGATTCCTTCTGGGTCAGGAATTTGTGGAGGCGTTGAGACATCTACCATTCTCAGACCAGCACCCCAATAAGAGATGTAGAGTAGTTTCTGACCTGTAATTGGGTGTACTGAGTAAACATTGTCGTGGTTGAAGATTGAACCACCACAGGTTGTATCAATCTTAGGTGAATAGCCGCCCCATCTAATGATTTCACGACTTTGATTTTGTTGATCATCGTTCTGAGTTGGCAACCACGATTCAAATCCTAGAGGAACATAGAAGATTTGCGTGCCTTTGTAGTAAGTCCCTGAACTTCCCTCTACCATCTCAGGATATGGGTCAGCGCCGAACAAGAAAAGGTGGCATTCTTCACCAGACCACATTGGATTGGATGGTTTCCAATCACAGTAGACATCTAGGTCTTGATTGTGGAATCCTGCAGGTGGATTATTCCATTCTGCCACCTTTATTGGTTCAAGTTTATTTCCAACATAGATGACATCAAGACGATTAGTACCGCTATTTGCGTCATCGTCGTTAGGTATAGGGTCCAACTCACTATTTGTCAATTCATGGTTTACGAGAACCCAATTATTGTCCTTCGTAACCTTGATGTCAATTATTCTTGCAATTTCAGCATAATAAGTCGACAGAAGAGTGATGTTGTTTGGATTTGAAATATCTAAGATTTCAAATTGATTATATGATGAAACATAGGCATAGCAACCACCTGTTCCGTCTCCGTAAATTTCACAATCATCCATGAAATTTCCTTCAATTGAGATTTCCGAATTATCTCCCGGAGTAGGCCCAGTGTTCTTGTATTCTGGATAACA
>JAERSV010000038.1 GCA_016845345.1 Methanobacteriota archaeon | reverse complement strand
CGGCGGGCCGCATCTAAGCGAGTTGGGCGCTCAATTCGCTGGAAAACAGGCTCGCGCCTCCAGCCTGCCATTCTATCACGACGGGCTACTGCTGGGATGTTTTGCTTAGGCTGTTTCCAGACCGAACCTAGGTGCTTCATGACTCCCATCATTGTCCCTCCAAGCATCCCGCCGACCTGACTCCCCTTTATGAGCCTAATCTACGAACTTAATTTTGGCTTACACCGTTGATAATATCCCATTGCCTTACACAATCGTACGAGACTGAGTCGTCGCTTGCGTCGTGAGAGAACTCACCGACACAGAATCCGGGCCCTGGTATATCTCCATTCGAAAGGAAGGATATTGTCCCGCTAGCACCAACAAAGCCTTGACCAGTTGCCATTACAGCCACTGCAGCATCTAGGCCTGGTGTGTGCAGTGCCGTCCAAGCAGCGAATGCCATGATTGTCACTGCATCGAATGCCTCAGCGGTGTAGATACCGCCACTACAGTATGAGTTCATTGAACAAAGGTATGCAAAGTACTCTCCGGCTTCTGAAATTGAGCCACCAGCTAATGGCTTTGATGCGATTACTCCGTGGACAAGTGACTTGTCAGACATGTCTGCTGCAAGTCCTTCCTCTGCAATTCCATCAGCACCGTAGATAGCTCCAGAGTATCCCTGGGATGCCATCTCTTCGATGATCATTGCACCGTCAGATGCATATGAGACAAGGAATACAGAGGTACATCCATCGTTGATGACTGAAGCAACTGCAGCCGAGAAGTCAGTTGTTGTCTCCTCGTAACCAATCTGTGTACAGATAGATGCTGAATCCATGTTAGCAACGAATGCATCAGCAAGACCTAATCCGTATGCGTTAGTCATGTGAACTACTGCAACGTTATTCATGCCATCATATGTCATTACATCAGCCATTGCTATACCCTGCATAGCATCGCTTGGTACGACACGGAAGAATCCAGGGTAAGCGTTTGCATCGGATAGAGCAGGGCTTGTGCTCGCGTACGAAATCTGAGGGATTCCAGCAGCGGACAAGATTGCGTTTGCACCCATGGATGCGCCGGAACATGCTGCTCCGACTACACCCCATACGCCTGCGTCGACTAGGGCTTGACCTGCGTTTACACCCATGTCACCGTCACAACCTGAGTCTGCGTATACAATTTCGAACCGAACTCCGGTGCTGTATGTGACTGTGTTGAGTTGGTCAAGAGCAATCTGAGATGCTCCGACGAATCCATCTGCATATACTGCAATTGGACCAGTAGCATCGTTCAAGAATCCAATCTTGACTGTTGTACCTGTGAATGGCGCCCATCTTACTCCACCGTCATCTGCTCTCCACATTCGGTCGCAGTTGAAGAACTCCCCGTATGTTGGTATGTGATGGAAAGTACAGACATCATAACCCGGGCCGCCAACATCACCATTGTCTAGGAAAGTGTGTGTTCCATTCTCTCCAGCATAGTTGTTACCTAACACGTTGATCAACACGTCCATGTTTGCACCATCTTCCATCATTGCTGCTTGGCCGACCATCATGACTGCATCGTATGCTTCAGCGGTGAAGATACCAGACGAACAAACTGAGTCTGCTGCACAAGCATCTGTGAATGCGGTTGAACCGCTAACTACGGCTAATCGAGGTCGTGTGACCTGAAGCCCGTTTGATGCTGAAGGGTCAGTGTAGTCATTCCATGTTCCTTCTCCGGCCATACCGTCCGCGCTGAAAATTGGGATAGCAGCGCCCAATGCAGCCATTGTCTCTACAATCATTGCACCATCTGCGGAGTAGGAAGCAAGGAATACAGAGTCGCAACCAGCATCCCCTACTTGCTGAACTATAGACTGGAAATCGGGGGTTGTCACTTCATTATATCCAAGTTGTATGCAAACATGGCCCGAACCTAGGTTTGTTGCAACTGAATCCGCTAGACCAGCACCGTAGCTGTTGGTCATGTGAACAATTGCTGTGTTCATTGCGCCAGATGCCATAATCATGTCCGCTACTGCCTCGCCTTGTAGAGCGTCACTTGGTACGATTCTGTAGAAGTGAGGGTAAGCAGTGGCGTCGCTAAGTGCTGGCGATGTGCTAGCGTACGATACCATTGGGATTCCTGCAGCCGCAAGGACTGCGTTTGCACCCATTGATGCTCCTGAACAAGCTGCTCCGACAACGGCGACTACGCCTGCGTCCACAAGGGACTGAGCTGCTGTACCAGCCATTTCACCGTCACATCCTGAATCGGCCTCGATTACTTCGAAGACGTAGTCGTCTCCCATTGCATTGAGGTCATCCATTGCTGCTCCCCACGCGAAGGTGAATGGAGCTGCGAACTGGGAAATTGGACCAGATGCATCGTTTAGGAATCCTATCTTTATGGTCTCATCCGGTGAGATAGGAGGGTCAAAAAATGGGTTGTAAGTTCCCATGTAATGCTCCGCAATTTCCTCAACCAATGCATTAGCGAAGTCGACATCAAAACCTACTAAATTTCCATCATTATCGTATGACTCAAATGGTGGGTAGTAAACATCAGTACAAATCTTTAATTCTCCACTTCCCAAAATTCTAGAAAGATCGCTACCATATTCAGGAGTTGGATACCCCGGTTGAGGAAGAATTCCATCCTGCGTTAAAAACATATGTCCATCAAACCAATGATTCCAAATCAAATCTAACTCACCTGTATTCACCATTTTGCTGATTGCTGCATTTAATGCTTGAAGTAACAATTGTGATTCTTCTCTAACAGCAATCCCAAAATTTTCCTCATTGAAAGTAGTCAGAATTGGCCGCTGATATGCCAGCATGGAAGTGTCACCCATAGCATAGTGGGCTTCGCCGTTGGATACTGCCGCAATTATGGATGAGAAATAATCGTAAGCAACAATTGTAGCCAAATTCAGATAATACAATGCATAGTATTCCGATACAGTGCCAATTTGAACTGCGATGACTGTGCCCTCTACATTTAGTTCCGCAACGTCCGATATTGACGCTGCTCCTGTAGCGCCGATTACACCTTGACTAGTTGTGTAGTAGGAACGGGTAAAATCGACTACTTGGTCGCGTTCGTCGGTTTTTGTCATGGCAGATATAATGACGTCACACATCTCACCACCGATCAAATTTGGAATTATCGGATCCCACGCAGACTCCACAAATTCAAAATTTAGTTCATTTCCATAATAGCTGCACGGGCCTTCAATATTTGCAGTAGAATCATAATTTGATGCGAGGGGGTCCATACATCCAACTACTTCTTCATCGTCAATTATTCCATTATTATCATAATCAGGATCTTCTAAATCGCACAAACCATCTGAATCAAAATCAGTTGGTGTTTCCGATGCATCTAACGGATTTGTATAGCATCGTATCTCTTTGGAATCTATCCAACCATCATCATCATCATCCGCATCTGCATTATTTCCAACCCCATCATTATCGGTGTCTTCCCATTCAAGCTGGTTTAGAGGAAATGGGTCAAATTGATCTAAAACTCCATCATTATCATCGTCGTCATCTGCATTATTTCCAATCCCGTCATTATCTGTGTCTTCCCATTCTTCGGGGTCAAATGGAAATAGGTCAATTTTATCGTCAAAACCATCATTGTCATCATCATAATCTAATTCATCACAATAATTATCTCCATCGGTGTTTATTGGAACATCTTCTGAATTAAATGGATCGGAAATACAACGTTGTTCAATATCATCTGTGTAACCATCATTATCATCATCCTCATCACATGAATCTCCTCCATCTTTTCCCATAGACACATCATTATCAGCTTGATTTTTGTTAGAAACATCGGGGCAGTTATCAGCCCAAACAAATACTCCATCGCCGTCACTATCGAGAACTTGTGCCCCGCCAATTGTAATTCCAGATAAAAGAAGAACGACTACAGAAAATGCGATCTTTTTCTGCCGTGAATTGAAATTATCTATACCAGAAAAAAACAGATTTTTTCCTGACAAATTATAACCGCAAGCAGAACAATACTTTTGACCCTGGGTTACATCTTGACCGCAATTATGACAAAACATTACTTCCGACCCCTTGGTCGGCGATTTTAATATTATTCACGGATTTCAAGAAATCTAAGTCATAACAACAATTCTCTCTGGAGATATTCTACCAACCAACCGTTTGAATCAAATAGGTCAGGTTGTCGGCGGCGGCCATGAAGACCAACTGGATCAAGGCCTTGACTGAAATGGGAATGACGAGAATTAGAATGGATGCAATTTGTGCCTATCAAGAGATAGACTCAGAAGACAAATTGTTGATCTACACTTCTGACAATACTATGTTTGTAGTTGTAGAAGATTGTGAATCAATTACAGAGAAATTAGATTCTAATTTCAACGTATTCTAATTTCTTAACAACAACTCTCTTTCAACGCATCTTGTGCACAGAAACATGTCTTGGCGGGCACTATGTCCGCGCGAGAACTTCGTTCGTTGAACAATGCAGTTACTTCTGCAAGTTCTTCACTGGAGTCGCCCTTTGCTTCTAGACATAATTTGAGACCCAGTAAGCCCCACATGTTGTCTTTCCAAAGTTCAATGTCTGCACGGTATACTTCCTCCGCTTCCTCAACGTGTCCCTGTTCAAGGAGTAGGGCGCCCAATATGTGACGGACTGGCTGCATTTGCCCCCACGGCTCATTGTAAGCTAGATTCAATGACAAATCAACACCACGGCGGAGTTCGTCAAATGCTGCGGTGAAATCGAAATTATCACCATTTTCTTTTGCGAGGTACTGTCTTCTATACTCAATTTCGGCTTCTAAAATTGAAGCATTAACATTCAGAATTGATGGCCCTTCTGCTGGATCTTGATACATGAAATTGTTATGCATCATTCTTCCTGCTAGAGCAGGATTTTCTAGGGCTTGCTTGAACATTACTTGTTCTGCTTCTGCCTCAGGCACCATGCCCTTGGAGGCATACGCTACACCACGCGCATAGTGTTGAGTAGCAATTGTTGCTGGGAATACATCGCCGTCGGTATACATTGGTTCTGCCAATATCTCATCCCACTTTCCAAATCTAATCATTACATGCCATGGCATAGTAACATAGGATTCCAGGAATATTGCACCCATTGGTATGATTCCTGCTAGCATGAACTGTACTCCACCATTTTCATCTCCTGCTGGCAATGTATCGACTGCCTTCCTGGCATATTTTAGAGCGGTTTCATACTGGCCGTCAAACATGGCACACCAGACAACGAAGTGATGATTGTGCATTCGATAGAATTTGTAAAATTGAGATTCATTGCCGGTGATTTCAACGTATCTATCGTCGGCTTCAACTGCAGCAATATTACAGTCAATTGCTTCTTTCCATTGCCCGACCCAAGCATCAATGTGCGACGGCATGTGAACTAGATGTCCAAGACCAGGCATTCTGGTTCGAAGCACATCAGCGGCAGGTAGAGCCCTTTCAGGGAATGGTGACAATTCTAGGGCGTGACAGTACAGGTGACAAAGTGCAGGATGTACTTTTGCTTCTTCTCCACTTTCGAACGCTTTTTCCATAACCTCAACCAATAGGAGGGTGTTGTCATCGGCAGGTGTAATTTCTCCTGTTGAAGCGTCCTTGTCCCAAAGTTGCCAGGCTTTCAAATTCATGAGAGCCTCTACGTAAATTGATGTGACATCCAAATTTCCATCGTATTTTTCGTACAGAGGAGCCATTGCTTCTGCAAAAGCTACGTTCAATTCCGGACTATTTCCCATGTTAAGGACTGAAGGATCTGCAGCATCTCTTGCTTCCGCAGAATGCCTTGTTGAAAGTGCTTGAATCAAATCCTGTTCTAACTCAGTGCAGTGTCCCATTACTGACAATGCTTGTTGGATTGCGTCATGACCGGAACCCAGTCCAGGGGCCCAATTGTAATTCGAAGATACACAGTAAGCGATACCCCACCAAGCCATAGCGCAATTAGGGTCTAATTCTGTGCATTTACTGAAGCAAGCAATTGCTTGTTCATGATTGTAGTTCAGCATATGGCCGTATCCTTCTACAAACATCTTCTGCGTTTCTTCATCTTTGCAGGTCACTGAGGCCGCAAAGGAGTAGTTTGATTCAATCCCGAAGTCGTAGTCTGTTGGTGATAATGACATGGTTTCCCAACGAATTTACAGAGCATATAGTCTTACGGGTGGCGGAAATATAGAATTCTATATTCCTCATTTTAGATTGTTTTGATTAACATTGGTCCGCGCTCCCGGACTTGAACCGAAGTCCGGTTGTGAGGAGTCATTTTCGCTCCTGAGGGAATTATCTCTTCAGTGCCTGGAGGATATTCGCAGAGGCAGGACTGCAACTGCTAGGCAACTACTCTCGATGCTTGCGGGGGAGTAAGTTCCATACAGAAAAGAACATTCACTCAAAGTCTACTTTTTGAGTACCATAGTTTGTCAATTCTGTTCTTTACCGGATAGTCTTTCAGAACCTTTTGCACAACCCTTTGCACGCATGTTAGGATTAATCTGCTGATTTAGTTATCAAGGAATTAGAAGGAGTAATTTTGATGGCAATTAGTAAATTCGTCATTTAGTCATAAAATAAGTAGAAGAAGGAAAAATGATGACAAAAAAGCCATCAATAAACGATGGCCCTGCTAGTGAAAGCCTGAATGTAAGTTGTGTACATTCAACGACAAAATTTCAGAATACGACAGTACCCTTGCGTACGCAAGATTGCCAGAGTCGAAAACAAAAAAGGAGAGATGAATAAAATGGAAGAAGAAAATGTAGAATGGATGAAGAATGCAGAATGGGTGAAGAACCATTTGGATAGTATGAATGTAGATTCATATTGGAGTCCTGATGGTATGGGATTCCTATTGAAGAAAGTAGAGGACAAGCAACTAGTCCTTGTTAGATGTATAAATCACTATACAGTTTTGAGAAGTATATCGGGATTGAAAACTTTGGTTTTTGATCTTGGATATTCAATTTCCGATGAGGATATTGAGTTCGATGATGTCCCGATAAACTCAGCTGATGCTGAGAGAATTAACGACTCATACAAACAAATTATTGTGAACAATTGGAAGTGTGAAGGTTGTGACTTCCCTATTGTAGAGATGGATGCAAGTAGTGTATTTCCAACTCTCATAGAAACCACAGAATTAGTCGATGATGATGGTAATATGGTTGAGTATGATTGGTGGGGTATGGTGCTATTGTGTCCATCATGTGGACATGAAACCACTATGACTATTGAGAACTTTACAAATTCTCATGGTGAAGTATTACTCCACAGAATCAAGGATGGAAATACAATCTATCAAGCACACACAAGACAAGTGTTAGTAGATTTGGTTGAGTCGGGTGAGTACGATGCAAGCAAGTTCTGTTTGTTAGGTTCTACTTCACCATCTGGTGAGAAGATACCACTATGGATGCAAGGTCAATATTGTGAGATGAGCATTCTTGAAGGAGGTGAATAGATGACGAAAATTGATGACTTTCAAAAATTTGTTTTCACGTCTTCAGAGGCATACAATGAATGGTCCAAAGCGTGTAGCTTCCATAGAGGAAGAGACAAAAATCACTCTTGCGGAAATCAAAAAGCATGTGAAAAGAGGCTAAGAATCGCTCACAGTTTGGAGTTGGCGCACAGGGGTTGGATTTGATGGGTGGTCGATGTTATTTCAATGATGATGCCGGGAAAAAAGAGGCTACAGAATTCACAGATAATTTCCAAATCTTGCCGGAAAAATTTGTCTCATACGAAAGAGATTGGTACAGTGTGGAGCAGGCATTCCAGGCACTAAAGTTGGTTGAAAAGGAGGGATTTGAAAAAATATACTCTGAAGCGCCAAATGGGAAAAATGAAGATCAATATGGCAATTATGTATGGTCGCTTGGATCTAGAA
>JAERSV010000037.1 GCA_016845345.1 Methanobacteriota archaeon | reverse complement strand
ACTAAGACATATGAAGTGGTTAGAATCGGATCTCCTTCCATCCAGCGCTTATTTGAGTTTTTCCAAGACCCGTCCGGTTGTTGTAATTGAATTAATCGTTTGGCCAAATCCGTTTTCCATTTAATAGATTGCCCCTCCGCTCCTTTAAGTTCTTCGACTTGCTGAGCCGATAACGCTTTAGCCATCAGATGAAAGTAATAGTAAATCCCCTCCTGCCCCATTCCGGGATTTTCTTGTAAGGTGTAATTGTTGCCCAGCCAAGAAGTAACCGCTTTAACTCGGTCATCGTCTTTACCGATTCGAGCATATGCAAAACTCATCATACCTGCGTAACTGATGGAACCATACGAACGCAATGAAACCCGCTTGTTCTCTGTATCCTGAACTTCACCGGCCTTGCTCTCGCCTGGGTGATAGATAAAGCCTCCACGGTCTTCAGGCCGCTTGGAAAGATTGGGATTATTACTTCGTTCCGGTAAGTTTTGGCAGCTAGCAAGAAAATGCTCCAATGCACCCCAATCTAAATCGTTCTTAAGATCCTGATTGCTTTCTGCAGAATTTTTAAGGGCCAATTCTGACATGCGCATTGCTTCAATCGCCATAAGGGTGTTATTCATGTCCGAATGGTTATATTTGCTATTATACCCCACCCCTCCATCGTGAGCATTATCTAATTTCCCTTTCTCATTCAAATCTATCTGAGAGGAGGCTATGTATTTACGTGCCTTTTCTATCAGATCATTAAATCTAGGCTGATCAGAAACAGACAATGCCATCAATGAACAAGCTGTGTTGTAATTGACTAATCGACCTGCATGAATTGTACCGTCGGGCTTGGCCAAGCTAGTTAGGTAATCGTATGCTCGCATTCGCTCAGATTCATACTTTCTATCCAATTCACTGACATCCGCCATCTTTAGGGCGACTAAAGCAAGCCCTGTCAACGCCGGTAAATCTGAATTAGACCACCACCCTGTTGCATCTTGATTTTGATACAAAAAATGAACCCCCTGTTTAATGGCCTGTTTTATCTCCGATTGGCTCACCTCTTCTTCCACGTTTTCACCCGCTTGGCCAAGCGCAACAATTAAAAACAATGTAATGCAAACGAAACGCCAATTTATTTCAACTTGTCTCATGATTTCCTGTAAAGAAAAGTCATTATCAGTTTTTCTGACTAATCAGTCTACACAAAACCTTGTCAAAAATTAGTAGCCCTTAGTCGCTCACAAACGAATGGATGCCATTTAGTTGAATGTGTATCGGATTACCACATGATTTTGCTCTCTTTTAATTCCCATCAATGTGACACTCTTTTTGCCTTCAATTTGAACTTTGAAAAATCTCATCCCGCTGCCGGCAGGGACTCTTACTTCTTTTTTATCAAAATCCCACTCCACATTTCGTATGGTTTTTTCGTAGGTACCTTTAACACCATTGGAAGCAAGTAATGTTAATTTGACTTCTGGATCCAAGTAAATGTGAGCAGTAACGATTGTCTTTCCTCCATCTGGGTCACTAACCTCGATATCAATCTGATAGTTCCCTCGTTTAGCACTGGATGTGGACCATGAGAATTTTCCATTAAACCCGTTCCTTCGGCCGCCCTTAAATCCGACTGGTTGATTCAAAGCGCGATAGGACAATTTGCCGCCTTCCGGATCAACTCCTACGATAGTCAAGGCCACCTTATCGCCAACCTTTACATCAATCGGAGTTGGAATCTCCACAACTGGTCTTGCGTTTACTGTTATATTTATAGATTTTTCATCTGTGCCGCCGAGCACATCACTCAAAACAACACTCGCCGTGTAGGTGCCACCACTTAAGGATGGTGAAGTCACCCATGTCAGTTTACCGCTTTTACCATCTATCTTCATACCATTCGGGTGATTCACTAAACTGTATGTTAACTCGGTATGCTTTCCGTCTTCATCTGTGGCATTTAGATCAACGGAAATGCTATCCCCTGCGATAATTAACTGGTCCTTGACTCCTTGCAATTCAGGCAGTTGATTAACATTAAGCACGACTTCTTCGGTTAATTTTAAGCCAACCTTGTTCCTGGCAATCAAACGATATACACCTGCATCTTCCGGCTGAATTGATGTGAATATGAGAGTCGCCTTATTTTTACCTAAGATATTAATGCCATCTTTTTGCCATTGATATTCAATTGGGCCCGTACCTGTTGCAACTGCGTACAAGCGAACATAAGATCCTTCATGGTAATACTCATACTCGCGCTTGGCCCCTGTATCATCTGTTAAAAGAACCGTTTCGCTCTTGGATTGAGTAACATCCTTTACAATAGAGACAGGCTGGACCACCTCAATAGAAGCCGGTTCGCTCTCTACAGAGTTGATCTGATTAGAAACCACCACTCGATATTCACCAGCTTCGTTAGAACGGACATTATCGAGCAAAAGGGCCGGTTCGGTTGCACCATCAATTATCTTATTGCCACGATACCAAGTGTAAGACAAAGGCGCTGTTCCGCTTGCAACTACTTGAAGTGTGACAGATTCGTATTCTGCTACAGTTGCCCCAACTGGATTTGCAGAAACCGTGACGGGTTTGAGAACGGTTAATGATGATCGCTCACTCGTAACAAGTCCATATTCAGACCTTACGACCACTTGGTACATACCTTCATTTGATTTCTCTACATTTTTAAACTGAAGAGTTGAAGAAACCTCACCAGCAATCGCCAAGCCATTAAAATACCATTGATACGATAAAGTTCCGTCACCAGTAGCATTTACATTCATCGCCATACTTTTGCCCTCAACTACGGTAACTTCATCAGGCTGTTTAATAATTACCGGTTTTGCTTTAACAGAAACCATAGCGTTTTTACTTGCAATAGACCCAAGCGGATTAGATACGACAACACTATACATACCAACATCTTCGCGAGCAATTGCCTTGAATATGATTTTATTATACGTTTGCCCTTCGATGGCAACATCATTCTTGTACCATTGATAATCGATCGGGCCAGATCCGGTTGCCACCACATGCAACTCCCCGCTTTCACCTTCAACAATATTCGTTTCATCAGGATTCGTTGCTATAGCAATTGGAGTGAGTACCTGGACCTCCGCAGTATCGCTTAACACGAATCCTGCCTCGTTTGAAACCTCCACCGAGTAATCGCCCGCCTGAGAGTAGGTTAGATTAGAAAGTTTTAAAGTAGCGGACGCTTCCCCATCTAAATTCACTCCATTAAATTTCCACTGATAACTGATCGCCCCAACACTTTCAGCGACAACACTCAATTCAGCAACTCCTCCAGCCGAAGTCAACACGTCCCCTGGGTTAACGGTAATCTCTGGAGCCGTATAAACTACTACTGAAGACTCTACCGACTTAATCGTTCCCGCTTCATTTGATACCACAACATAATAATTTCCGGCATCTTCTTTTTTTGCGCCACCTATAACAAGAATCGAACTACTCTCGCCGCTGATAAAGTCGCTATCTTTATACCAAGCATATGACAAATCTGTACCACTTGCAGCCACCGACAGTTGAGTTGCACCTCCGTTACCAATCGATTTCGATTGTGGTTGAGTTACAATAGTCGGAGGAACCAAAACATTAACAACTACTGGCGCACTTGTAACGACACCCGCACTGTTACTAACTTCAACGGTATAAACACCGTTGTCTTGTTCTGCGGAACTAAACACTTGATAGATGTTGCTTAGCCCGGCAGGAATCGAGACACCGTCTTTTTTCCATTGGTATTTCAACGGTTGAGCACCAACCGCACCTACCCAAAGACTAAAGCCCTTTCCTTCACCCACAGACTGATTACCACTAATCTTGGTAATAGTTGGTGGAGCGTTTACGATAACACTCGCGCTGCTGCTTGAAACCGTTCCTGCAGGATTGGTTATGTCAACGGTATAACTACCAGCACTTGAAGGTTTAGCACTATCAATTGTGTAGGCGGAATCGGTAGCGCCTTCAATAATTTCTCCGTCGACTTTCCATTGATAAGTAATTGGCGAGCTCCCAAGAGCGGTGACGCTCATGGTAAATTTACCATTTTCCCTTATTTCTCCGCCAACCGGCTGGTTGTGTATGTTTACACCCTTCACAACCGAAATTGCAATCGCGTCACTCGTCACCACGCCGGCATAGTTACTGACGTTTACAGTATAATCGCCAGTCTGATCCACCTCAATATTAGATAAGGTTAATGTTGAAGAATCTGCATTATCGATAATTGTCCCATCGAAATACCATTGGTATTCAAGTTCTACATCGGCAAGTGGATTTGTAGCCTTAACCGCCATAGACAAAGATTCACCCTCGACGACCGCCCCCCCGCTCGTTATCTCCACGATTTCGGGGTGCTGTGCTAGTTCTTGATTCAGTTGAATTGTACCCGATTCCCCAGACGCCCCATCCACGGCAACAAGGTAGACTGTGTTTTTGTCAACATCGAATACAACCTCACTATCTTGACCATCCACTCCGCTGTTATCGTCGCTAGCAACTTCTTTTAGCGACCCCCATCCTTCACCCTCACCAACTTTGTAAATAGCGATTACTGTGTCAAAGTCGCTACTATCCGTTGAGATCTTTGCTGTCCCACTTTCACCTGGTTTAAAAGTTGTCCAAGCGGAGGCCCCTCCGGTTTTACCCGCATGGTTGGGCTCACCTGCTTCTTTTGTAGCCCCAGATGTCGAATATACACTCACAATAGTATTCGAAAACTCCCCTGGCATTTTCTGTATTCGTCGAACTTCTGCTTTTAACCGCATCAATAGACTAGGGCCGCCCAGTATAGGACCATCTTCTTTCTTAGAGGGTTCTCTACTGCCAATAGAATTTCCACTTTCCCCGCCGCTTAATAAAGCAAAATCCAACTTGGAATCCACATCAGCAACAGGAGTACTTTCATCATATGCTACGACCAACTGGACAGTCTCACTAATAATTTCCCTGCCACCTAAGGATATTTTGACTGCATATCTGCCTGCACTTTCATTTTGGGCATTATCAATTATTAATTTTGAGCTGGTCTCACCTTCCATTTGAATTCCATTGTGTACCCATTGATAAACAACCTCACCCAACTCCTCTTTAAGTTTCACATCCAATTCCCCAGATTGCCCCTTAATCACAACGGTATCCTCCGGTTGTTTAACAATTTGAGGCAATACAGTTTCTGTTTTTTCGAACGCCCGACTCAAAACCAAATCACCAGTTGCAGAATTTACTCCTTGAACCTTTATTAAATACGTAACTCCTGACTCGGCGTTAAACTGGGCAACACTTGCGCCGTATTCAGCACCATCTTCATCATAAGTAATCACTTCTCCGTTTTCAAAAACAGATAATGTTGTGTCAAAGCTGCTTCCTGACGTATTAATCGTTACGATCCCGTTTTCGCTCGAAGTCCAACTAAACCAACTCACACTCCCACCGCCGCTTGTATCTCCTCTAACCGAACCTTCTGCGCCTACGAGTTCAGTTGCAGAGTCAGGAGTTGATCCGTGCGAAGTCGCCTCTGTTTTTACTCTTAATAACATTGTGTTGCTGTATAAAGCCCCACCTTCACTCCCGACATTTAGACTATAACCACCAGAATCTTCGATAGTCACGTTACCCAATGCCAATGTATCACTAGTTGCGCCTTGGATATTTACGCCATTCTTTAGCCATTGATAGTTAAAAGTGCCATAACCAGAAACTGGAGCTGTTATAGATATAGACTCACCGAGTGCAACTTCCCTTATATTATCGAGTGAGCCGATCGTTGGAGGCAGTAATACATTAACGGGTACCGTAGTTGAAGTGACGGATCCACCCCCGTTTGTTACAATCACAGAATAATCCCCCGCTGAATTAGAATCAGCATTTGTTATCTTCATACTGGCGGCGTTCTCCCCTGCAATGTCATTTTCGCCTTTGCGCCACTGGTAGGACAAAGGCGGCGTGCCATCTGCGTTAACTGATAAGTATATGTTTTGCCCTTTACGCACTGTGGTTGCTGTAGGTTGTTGTACTATCGTTACTGGATATTGCATCTTCAATGACACTTCATCGCTAACCAACGAACTCACTGGATTTGTGGCCATAACTTGGTATCCGCCAACAGAATTTACATTAATATTCTCAATCGTCAGCACAGGGCCTGTTTCCCCAATTATATCCGATCCCCTAAATTTCCATTGATAGGTAATAGGCTCAGACCCTGAAAATTTAGCACTTATTTCACCGCTGCTACCTTTATACCCTATAACATTTTCTGGGCTTATATCTAATTTCAATGCTTCGTAAACTTGAACCGCAATCGATTCTTCAATGATTCCTGCACTATTTTTAGCGATCACCTTGTACTCTCCTCTGTCTGACGTTTCTAACTTTTCAATACTCAGTACATTAGTAGATTGGCCCTCCAATAATATTCCATCCTTGCTCCATGAGTATGTGATAGGTTCCGTGCCGCTAATGAGCACTTGGAGTCTCAAATCATCACCTGAAGTTACAATCTGATCATCAGGAATGTCCGTAAATACAGGAGGAGTAAGAATATTAACTGTACATAATTTACTCTGTATTGATCCAATTTCGTTTTGCAACAGTACAGAATATTCACCCGCATCACTTGTTGATGCTGATGTGATCTCAATTGCAGCACTAACGGCACCGCTAACAGGCTTACCGTTCTTATACCATTGATAACTGATCGGTTTTGTCCCTGTTGCTTCAATAGAAAGTTGACCGGATTGTCCTTTGGTTAAATTTAGCGATTGAGGGTGAGACGTTACCTTGATTGGCTTCAATATTTCGATTGATATGAGATCTCCTCGCACACTTCCAGCTGCATTTGACACTTCGGCATAAAACAATCCTTCATCGGATGCTTTCACGTTTTTAATTATGAATTGCCTACCGGTGCCAACACGTTTGCCTCCCTTAAACCAATTGATAGACAATGGCTCGCTACCGCTAGCAGCCACCTGCAATCCAAGAAACGAATTTTCGTTTATGCTTCGACTTTGGCTTTGGTTAGTAATAACAGGAGCAGAAA
Organism: Methanobacteriota archaeon; assembly: GCA_016845345.1. Taxonomy (GTDB): domain Archaea; phylum Thermoplasmatota; class Poseidoniia; order Poseidoniales; family Thalassarchaeaceae; genus MGIIb-Q1. The sequence goes on along the minus strand of JAERSV010000037.1, from coordinate 19,173 downwards.
GTACGTTCAACTGAACTTCGGCGCTAGAAACCCAACTCAAAACCCCGCCTGCACGATTAGATGCAACAACAGAGTATAACCCTTGGTTTTCTGGCTTCACAGAACCAAACTCAAGTTTTGGCCCAGTGACGCCTTCAACTCTAGTCCCGCCGTGGTACCATTCATAAGTTATAGGTGCCATACCAGCTACCTCTATTTCCAAAGATGCCTGCTGCCCAGAACTTACATTTTTGGAAGCAAGATCTTTAACTAACGAGACCGGAGATTCAACGATGACGACTGCTTCGTTACTTTCTACAACCCCCACTTTATTCGATACCTTAACAGTATATTTACCTGTTAAATCACTGCCTGCACTACCCACGCTAAACACTTCGTCATTCGCATTGGGTATTGCAGCGCCGTTTTTGTTCCATTGATAAAAAAGTGGTTCCGTGCCTGTAGCCAATACTCGCAATTCCAATTTGCCACCTAATTTAATATTTTTTGATAATGGCTCTCCAACTAGTGTAGGCCCGACTTGTACCGTAAGTAAAATCTTATTACTGGTTACTTTACTAAATCGATTTTGCGCCACTACAAAATATTCGGCAGCGTCACCTTGTTCTACTTTTTTAAAAGTAAGTACTGACGAAGAACTTCCAACTAAAGCTAATCCGTTTTTGTACCACTGATACTCTATTGGCCCGCTACCGACCACCTCAATGCCAATTGATACCTGATTGCCTACTACTGCATTTTCACTTGTCAAATCTTTTGTGATTTTCAATGGCGTGTTTACATCCAGCCGTATTTTATCGCTCATTGTATCACCAAATGGATTCGAAACTTTAACGGAATATAATCCCAAGTTCGATCGTTCTGCATCTGCGATGACAAGGGTGTTCTTATTTTTACCATCGATTGGCTTACCATTGAAAAACCACTGATATGCCAACGGCTTACTTCCGGTTGCCACTACTCCGAATGACACTTCTTTACCCTCCACCACCACCTTATCATCGTCTAAATATTGAATTCTGGGCCCCTCCGTCACCGTTAATGTGGTTGACGTTTTAGCGCTGCTTAACTCATTACTGACAATCACATGGTAGTTGCCAGCGTTTAATTCCGTAGTACCTCGAATTAACAAGCTACCATCGCTTTCTGATTCAATCGGCGAACCGTTATGATGCCACTGATATCCCATTGTTCCGCCCCCAATAACCCCGACAGAAAGATGGAGATCGGAGCCTTTTTGAGTTACCGTTACACTTTCCAATCCCTTCGCGATCTCAACGGGATCTATTACAGATAAATTTATAATATCAGCCTCAGCTGAACCTGCCTCATTTTCAACGATTAATGAATAAATACCAGAGTCTTCGATGCGAAGGTTCTCTAACTTTATGCCATTTTCGGCAACGCCGATTAATTCTTCCCCATTTAAATACCATTTAAAATTCAACGGAGTACTTCCTGACACTTCAGTTGTATATTCAACAGAATTGCCACTTAGCAGCATATCCACGTGAGTTTTAGATACCACCAGCGGTGGTGTTAACACGTTCAATGAGATCTCCTCGCTTTCCACTACCCCAAGTTTATTTGATATTTTTAACGCATAAATTCCTGCATTAATAACTTCCACACTAGATATAGATAGCACTGGCTCCGTTTCGCCAACCAGCAATTCCCCGTTTTTAAACCATTGATAATCAAGCGGCGACGCCCCAATCGCAGCTACCTTAAACTCTGCATTTTCGCCGATTATCCGCGTCAAAGATTCACTATTTGCCAATATGGTTGGAGCTGCATTCTCCGGAGATAGTGGTATAATGTTTATTTCATTTGAGCTTTCTACGGTTTTGTAATTTAACTTATCTTCAGGTGTAAACACCGCTTTTAGAGAATATGTTGAATAGGTTTGCCCATCTTCTAACTCCAGTAGAGTACCGATCGCAGGTTCATAGTTAAACTCGCCTGGAACATTTGCAAGTGCTGAAAGTTGAGCATCATTTAGTTTTGTGCCGGACTCAACACCGCGAAGACTTGGCCAAGTTATGATCGGGATTGCTTTTCGGACATTAATATACTGGGTTACGGATATTGTGTTATAATTTGCTGAATCATGAGGGGTGAAAGTTGCTCGGATTTCTTGGCCTGCACCAGCACTAAGTATCACACCTGCGGCTGGCTCGTAAGTCAATTGGCCACCTACATTTACAGATGCATTTAAATGCTCCTCACTTAACGGCGTGCCGTAAACAATTTCCCCCACGCTTGGCCAATTTAATTCAGGGTTATCTGGAACGCTTTCGATTTCGGCGTACAGTAACACACTCCCGGCGGAATACGTAACATTGTCACTCACCGCAATCTCAAATACAGGCAACAAACCGTTAGCATTACTATCAGGCACCCACTTTACTGACTCCCCCTTGGCCAAGCGGATGACGGAGTTTGATTTTTCCGATGATAATACTGAGCCGGACAGTATCCGTGTTAAGATAAAAATTAAACTGTCTTCGTCAACATCCACTGCATCGGTCAAATTGGCAAGGTCATCATGCGTTATAACAATCATCTCATCTTCTCTCCCTATAATAGGTCTTGCTGAAGTAATTGTTGGCGCATCGTTTATGCTCGCAACATTAATGGTAACCAATGCCTCAGATGAATTTAACTCCCCATCACTTGTGACAAACCCAATCGTATCAACACCTTCGAAATTTTCATTTGGAATGTAAGTAATTGAATTTCCAGACCCAATTAGTTTCCCATTGCTTGGATTTGAAGTCACTCGATAGTTCAATGATTGCGATTCGGTGTCACTACCGGTTAGATCAATGACAATCGGTTGATCTTCCAAGGTGTTAAACACTGCATCATTGGCGGTTGGCCTTAAATTCACCTCTTCGACCACAACTACAATATCGGATACTGTATTATGCAACCCATCACTAGCGATCAACTCGAATTGGTAAGTGCCTGGGCCTTGCTCCTCTGTTGGAGTCCAATAAATCCGAGATGCCCCCGTATTTAATATCACCCCTTCAGGTGCATTATTCAGCGTATAAGTGATAACGCTATCAGTCCTTCCATGATCAGTAGCTTCAAAAGCTAACTCCAGTAGGGTTTCCTCTCTAATTTTAATTGGTTTATAATTCGTTAGTTTTGGTGCTCTAGTATCGATTACTTGCACTGACCTTAACAACTTGATTGAATTGTTACCTGCGTTGTCAACGACCTGATAGCTTAGTTCGTACGTCCCTGTGTTTTTTGAATCTACAGTACCTGAAATTGTCACTTGCCCTGTCAAGTCACCATCTACTAAATCAATCGCGACTACACCCGGATCATTATAAATTGTTCCAGCTTCTATTTGAAGCACACTCTCTCCATTAAAAGTTAACACAGGAGGAGTCGTGTCAACGACGTTTACTGTTCTTATTTTCTTTTGAGCATAGTTGCCACTTCGATCCTGAACTTGATACGTAATCGAATAAACGCCTACCGTTTCTTCATCCACGCTCGAAGAGACTTGAATTTTACCTGTTAGATCTCCATCCAAACTGTCAATAGCATTGGCCCCAGTATCCACATACTTGCCTCCCGCCTCGATTGTGACGCTTTGATCGCCTAAGATTGTAATGACGGGAACCTTGGAATCTTCCACAACAACCAAGCGCTTGGCCAAGTTAGATAGATTACCATCTGAATCAGTTACAGAATACGTCAATTCGTAATTTCCGGGGACCTCTGTTTGTACGTTACCTGAAACTGTAACATTAGCGGTCAAGTTACCGTCTTTCTTGTCTAATGCCTCAAATCCTGAATCTACATATTGCGTCCCCGCTTCTAGTTTAACGACATTGTCACCAAATAATTTAATTTTGGGCTCCCCAAAATCGCCTACGGTTATATTTCGTTCAACAACCGACGATGTGTTTCCGGCTGAGTCAGTTACCGAATAACTTAATCGATATACTCCGTAGCGATTTACATTTACATTACCCTCTATTTGCACTTGGCCAGACACATCTCCATCAGCGTTATCGTTAGCTGAATAACCGGGCTCAACCCACTGCGCCCCTAGTTCTATCGTAATTGCTAACTCTCCAAACAAGTTAACAACAGGGCTTTTCGTATCGATAATTTCGACTATTCTTTTCGCCATGCCAACGTTACCATCTTTGTCAGAAACGGTGTAGAATAAGTTGTATACACCTGGCGTGTTCACATCTACATTGCCTTCTATCAAAATATCATCTGTCAAATTTCCTTCAATGTTATCTGTAGCGGTAGCTCCGAACTCAACATAGACACCTCCCGCTTCCAGTTTCTGCTCGCTAATCCCGCCCAGCGAGATCACTGGGGCAGTTTTATCAGAGAGAACGGTCACTACCCTCTTTTTCGCAACTGCGGCGTTTCCGGCATTGTCCGTAACTTTATACGTAATATTATACACACCTGGCACTTTAGTGTTTACACTACCATCAACAACTACTTTTGAAGTCAAATCACCATCTATATTATCTACAGCCGCATACCCTGCATCTAAATAGTTACCCCCTCGCAAGATCTCCAACTGTTCTTCACCATGGAGGGCGATCTCAGGCGGGGTGCCATCTCCTACGCTTACGGTTCTGACTGCTTTACTTAGATTTCCAGCTGCATCAAACACTTCATAAGTTAAATAATAAACACCAGTGATCGAACCATTTACAACCCCGCTAACACGAACGTCGTTTGTTAAATCTCCATCGCGAAGGTCTATTGCGCTGAAACCTGGTTCCATAAATTCCGAGCCGGCCTCATGCCGATAGTCTGATCCGCCAATCAGCACTAAATCTGGACCTATTGTATCGTCTACGATAACTTTCCTCGTAATCCAATTAGCGTCATTCCCGTAATAATCACTTGCTTTGTAAATAAGGGAATATTCGCCCAGGATATTGGTATTCACCTCACCTGACACAGCTAAGCGTTCACTCACATCACCGTCACCATAATCAGTAACAGAAGCACCAGGATCCAAGTATGATTTTCCTGCTTCGATTCTGATTGTTGCGCTACCTAATAATTTTATTACAGGTTTCTTCGTATCAATCACCTGAACTGTACGAAACTCGCTATTGCTCGTATTCCCCAGTTTGTCTACTGATAAATAATAAATTCGATATTCTCCCGGCTTAGTTGTTAACACATTTCCGATAATTTCCAGGCTGTCCGTCAGATCTCCATCAACATTATCATATGCTGCCGCTCCAAGCTCTTTATATTCATCACCTTTTTCCAAAATAACCTCTTTAGCTCCCATAATCGTCACATTCGGAGGTGTTGTATCGACTACTAAGATCGTTCGCGTAATCGTCACGGCTTGGTTTCCATTCGAATCCGTTACATCATAATGGAGCTTATACGATCCAAGTTTTAACGTATTAACACTAGCCCCAGAAACAATTATCGAAGATGTTAGGTCTCCGTCGACTTTATCAGTAGCCGTTGCGCCTGGATCTATGAAATCGACACCTGCTTGTACTTTGTAAGCACTGTCGCCGATCAGGCTTATCGTCGGGAAACCAGTATCTCCAACCATCACAATTCTTTGAATTGTTGCAGATTCATTACCAGCCTCATCAACAGCACTGTACGTTAATTCATACATTCCTATCGATGAGGAATCCACTTTACCAATTGTTGTTACTTTATCGGAAATATCTCCATCTACGTTGTCAATAGCCAGCACTCCATTTTCAGTATATTCTTCGCCGACTTCAATGGTGACTAATGACATTCCATTTAATGTTAAAACAGGTGGAGTTTTATCCTTAACATTTACCACCCGAGTAACGCTCGACGCCTTGTTCCCGGACTTGTCCATTACGTCGTATGTAACGGTATAAACACCAGGTTTCGCGTTATTAACTGTTCCTGACACTTTAACGTTACCTCTCAAATCGCCCTCAAATGAATCAAAAGCTGACGCACCTAATTCCGTGTAATTCTGGCCTACCGATATAGTAATTTCAGTATCGCCATTAACGATTAATTGAGGAGGTGTCGTATCAGCAACTCGCACTATTCTGGTTACCGATGCAGCCCCATTTCCACTCTCGTCAACCGCGCTATACTCAACTGAATACGTCCCAATTACCCCTGTATTAACCGTACTCACTACCTTTAAATTGTTCGTTAAATCTCCGTCGATATTATCCGAAACACTAGCACCATTATCTACATATTCCTCCCCTGCTTCCACTTCCACAGTGAGGTTTCCGTTGATGCTGATCACTGGCGGCACGCTGTCTACAATGTTAACGATTCGAGAAACCGTAGACGCGCTATTTCCTGATGAATCTTTGACGTTAAAATTGACGGTGTATGAACCTGGAAGTGATGTATTAACATTAGAGCTCAATTCGATTACAGTTGTTAAATCTCCATCGACATTATCTATTGCTTGTGCACCCGCGTCTACATAAGGAACGCCTGCTTCCCATTTTACAGATGCACTACCCAATAGCGTCAAAACAGGTTCTGTTCTATCCACAATTCGTACAGTTCGCGCTTTTGTTGCTCGGTTGCCTGCTGCATCACTTAAAGAATATATCACCTCGTATTCGCCAGGTTTTGCCGTATCTATATCAATTTGGGTTTTGATTGATGAGCTAATATCAGCGTCTATATTATCGTAACCGGTGGCACCTACATCTTCATAAAATTCGCCTACCGGAAATTCAACCACCTCATCTCCTAAGAGGGTGATCACAGGCAATGTTTTATCGACAACCGTAATGGTTCTAGTTTTAACAATTGCCTCGTTACCAGCGGCATCAACAGAAGAATATTTGATTTCATAAGTACCAAGAACAGCAATGTTTACCTCACCAGTAACATCTACATTAACCAATCCGTCCAGCGAATCTTCCGCGACGGCTCCAGTGTCGGTATACGATACATCTACAGGATGTTCTATGCGTTTATCTCCATTAATTGTGATTATTGGTGCCGTAGTATCATCAACTGTAACGATCCTTGTAGCGCTGGATGCATTCCCTGCCGCATCGGTTGCTTTGTATATGATCGTATATTTACCTACTACGTATGAGTCTGCGATCCCACTCGTTACTACCGAAAGTTCGCCGTCTAAACTGTCTGCAGCAACAGCACCTGCATCATTGTATGTCGTTGCTGCCTCATGAGTCATATGCTCTTCACCCTTCAAACTAATCACTGGTGCCATCGTATCCGTAACGGTAACCGCCCTGCTTGCCGTGGATAAGTTCCCTGCCCCATCTGTCACACTGTAAGTAATTGCATAATCACCAACCTGGTTGATGTCTACAGTCCCGCTAGTGATTACACTTAACGCGCCATCTAAACTATCAACTGCGGTTGCCCCCAAATCAACATACGATGTAGCTGCTTCATGTGTGATAATACCGTTGCCAGTTAATGTAATAACTGGAGCCGTAGTATCCGCTACAACCACTTTTCTGGATGCTGATGATTGATTGCCGGCCGAATCTACTGCATTGTAGGTCAATAAATAAGTGCCAACAACTCCATTATCTACTGCTCCATGTGTATCAACTGAAATACTTCCATCAACACTATCCGTAGCCGTTGCCCCTTCATCAACATAAGTTGTTGCTGCCTCATGAACTACACTTCCGCTGCCATTTAAAGTGATTATTGGAGCTGTTGTATCCACCACAGAAACAACTCTTGATGCGTTTGATGTATTTCCCGCCTCATCTGTGACACTGTAGTTTATGGTGTAGTTCCCAGTCGTATCGGATTGGACTAACCCGCTGGTTGTTACTTCTAGCGCGCCCCCTACAGAATCGATTGCGGCAGCACCCAAATCGATGTATTCGGTACCCGCTTCATGGGTAACAGACGCGCTACCATTAATCGAAATTACAGGAACAGTGGTGTCAGCCACTGTTACTGTTCGTGTCGCGCTTGATGAATTCCCCGATGAATCAACCGATGTATAAGTAAGTGTATACGATCCGACCTTGGCCGAATTTACCGCTCCACTTGATGTTACAGTCATAACCCCTTCTAGACTATCCGAGGCGGTTGCTCCGGCATCTGAGTAGGTAGTCGCAGCTTCGTGGGAAACACTGCCACTACCATTTAATGTAATCACTGGCGCGGTTGTATCCACAACAGAAACGTTTCGAGTGACACTTGTAGAATTGCCTGCCGCATCTGTTGCTGTGTAGGTTAGGGTGTAACTACCAACCTTATTTGCATCCACGGAACCAGTTGTAACAACCTCGACTGCCCCATCCAAACTGTCCACCGCACTCACCCCTGCATCGACGTATGCCGTTGCGGCCTCATGCGTCACACTTTCACTGCCAACCAATGTAATCACCGGTGCTGTCGTATCTTCAACGGTAACAACACGAGAGATTGATGCCGTATTTCCAGATGAGTCCGTCGAGCTGTAAGTAATTGTATAACTACCAACATTTTTTACATCAACTGAACCACTGGTTACCACAGACACAACCCCATTTAATCCATCTGTTGCACTGGCACCGGAATCAGTATATGTATTTGCAGCCTCATGTATGGTCTCACTGTTACCGATTAATGTAATTACAGGCGGTGTTGTATCCTGCACTTTTACAACTTTTGTCACATTTGACGTATTTCCTTCCTCATCTGTTGCGCTATAGATCAACGTATAAGACCCCAGCTTACTTTAATCAACTGCGCCACTTATTCCCACAACCAATTCGCCATCCAAACTATCCACGGCACTTGCACCTACATCTATGTAAGTACTCATTGCTTCATGAGTAATCTCGCTATTGCCGATTAACGTAATTACAGGCGATGTTGTATCTTGCACTTTTACAACTCTTGTCACATTTGACGTATTTCCTTCCCCATCGGTTGCGCTATAGATCAATGTATAGGACCCCAGCTTACTTGAATCAACTGAGCCGCTTATTCCCACAACCAATTCGCCATCCAAACTATCCACGGCACTTGCACCTGCATCTATGTAAGTACTCATTGCTTCATGAGTAATCTCGCTATTGCCGATTAACGTAATTACAGGCGATGTTGTGTCTTGCACTTTTACAGTTCTCGTTGCACTCGAGCTGTTTCCTGACTTGTCTTCTACAGAATAAACCAGCGTATACACGCCCAATTTATTAATATCAACCGAGCCCGATACGGTAATGGATTCAGTGATAATTCCATCTCGATCATCACTTGCAGACGCGCCAAAATCTATATAATTATTCAATGCTTCATGAGTAATTGCCACATTGCCTAATACTGTTATCGTGGGAATCGTAACATCTATTGATTTTATCACAACATTTACGCTTGAAGAATTTTCTCCATCAGTTGCTTGGACTGTTAGCGCGAAATTAGCAGTAGTCACGTTGTTTAACAACTTTGCAGTGCTAATAACGCCATTATATGAACCGATTGAAAAGTTGCCCTCCTCATTACCGGCAATTATCGAGTAAGTAATTGAATTGAAATTCTCGCTAATATCTGAATCAGTTGCGTTGATGGTTGCAACCATAGTCCCAATATCTACATTGTTATTTATTGACGCATTGTAGTTTTCAGCGTCGAAAGCAGGTGTTCCATCATTAACATCACTTACATTTACTTTTACAACTGCTGAGGCGCTTTCAGATCCTGTATCCGTCGCAGTTACAGTCAGACTATGCTCGGTAGCTGTTTCATAATCCATTGTTCGTGCCAATGTGATTACGCCTGTAGACGAATTGATTTCAAATATATTGGAATCATTTCCTGCAGTTATCGTGTATGCCAATGTATCACCGTCAACATCCGTACCTGTTTTTGATCCAACTGTATCGCCAACAGAGGAGTTCTCGGCCAATGTGAATGTAGATGCACTTATACTCGGAGCAGTATTGGTCGCTACCTCTGTCGATTGTGGTGCTGTCACCGACCAAGAAGAGAAGTGATCCACAGTTGCGAATATTTTATCATTATCTGTATCCACCGTTACCGATTTCGCCTCTTCCCATGCGCCTTTGCTGGATGAGTAAAATGACACCTTTATATTTTCTTCATTTGTAATTTGTGATGAATCATAGTTAATCGTGATGATCACATCCTTGGTAAAGTTACTCGTTATGGCCTTACCACTACTGTCAAGCAACTCGAATGAATAACCGTAACCCACCGGCTTGGTTGTTGAAGTACTTGAAAGGCCGGTTGTTACCGGGGAAATGTTAATCGTAACCGTGCTGGACGTGTCGGATACCGGAACCGCATTTGCCGGGATATCAATTTGCGTGCCATCTCCCAGTACTTTTGTGTAACCGTTAGATACCGTAAAACTGTCTGCAATTGATTCTGGAAGACTGTAAGATTGCTCAAATATTGCGAGAGATTTCCCGGTTATCGTCTGAGAGCCTGAACTCAAATCAACCATGACTTCCTTAGAGGTCTTATAGTTGGTAGTGGTGCCACTTGAATCTACTTTTTGATAATCAGCGCCCACATACCAGATTGCTCCGGACGGCAGATTTAACTTATAATTACCACTAGAATCGCTTGTTGTTTCCACTGCTTGACCTTTTGAGGACCAGGCATAAACATAAACCTCTTCCTCCATCGCAGTACCATCTGATTGTACGATACTTCCCGAAATCGACGAGTCGGATGATCCCAATTGCAACGAAACATTCGCAATAGTTGAGTTTGATGTTAAATCCACTTCGGTCACCGGTGGTTCTGCATACGCTGACCCTGGTTCAAGAAAGACACCCACGTCGTACTTAAATCCGTTGGGTAGTTTGAAGCTAAATGCCCCACTTGATGTCTGAACATCATCAAAATAAGGAGCTTCTCCGTTATCGGTGTTTCGATGGACGAAAACATAAACATCGTTACTTAAAGCACTTCCATCCGGGAGAAAGACTGTTCCCGAAATACTACCACCCAGAGTTGCCAGTGTAATATTCTGAACGGCTGAATTTTCTGTTGAAAGATCTACTGTGTAAGGCGTAGACGGAGTTCGCATATAACTACTATCATCATCGATTTCCAAATAGTATCCCAAATCCCATACTCCAGCCGTTAAACTTAATGAGAACGTGCCGGTTTCCTCGTTAATAGTCGTCCCCACCCAGGTGCCACCTCGTGCCCCTCCCTTTACCGCGAACACATCACCTTCCACACCGGTAACCGTTGCCCCACTGGAATCCACAACAGTGCCTGTGATAGTTTTGTCATTTGCAGCAACCGTTATGGATACGGTTGATGTTGATTCATCACCGGCATCAGACAAGTCTGCATCTCCCTCTGCTGACATGCTGTAACCACTTTCTGGCCCGATCCATAACCCTACTTTGTAATCTCCACTTGGTAATTTCAGTGTAAATTCGCCTCCATCCACAGGGCCATCTGAAATAACGTCAAACGCGTTGTTATCGGTACGTGCATAAGCCCACGCCCAAAGAGAGGACACCAACGACCCGTTACTGTCTCGCACCGTACCGTTAACTGTATGACCGGCTGCAGAGAAGCTGAAATCGACTGTTGATGTAGATCCTTTATTAACCTTTGTCCTTTTCGGAGGTTGAGGCGCATACGCTGAGTTCCAGCCGGGATCTGCTACTATCTCCCATTTGCCGGCAGTTACAAACATTTCGTAGTTACCGTCTTTATCTGTTTCGGTATCAGACCATCCCCCTTGTTTGCTCCAGGCAAACACTTTGGTTTGTGCCATCGCTACCGCACTTTCACCAGATCCTGCTTTTACTGTACCTGTAATCTTCGAATCCAGTGTTGCGAATGTAAGTGCTTTGCCTCCTGAGGGGGCATCAATCAAACCGCTGGCAAAAGGACTTGAAGCCGATGTCAAATCGATTGTTTCTCCTGAGCGCAGGCGGATTTCGGCCGATCCCGGCGACCCGTAGCTTGGAAAATGATACGGATCGATCCAGAAAAACACCTCGTAAATACCGCTTGCGACATTAACAGAAAATGTCCCATCCTCATTTATTGGAGACCAGTTGCCAAATCCACTTTCACTCCAAATCTCAACAGAAACACCCCAACGTTTATCTGAAGAAATCGCCGTTCCATCAGGATTTAAGAACTTACCAGATATGACGCAATCCGCCGTACTCACGGTAAAATCCGCAACAACTGACTCAGTTACCTTGATCGTTCCTGACGATGCAGCCGTCGGACTGCTATCCATTTTGAATGTAAACTCGGTTTTCTTCGCACTGGCAACGGTAAACGTACCGTTATAGGCGGATGGACTCGATCCAGAAATTGTGAACGCATCCCCTGTCTTAAGCCCGTGAGTAGTGCTCGTCGTCACGGTCGCCGTTCCATTAGATGTCGAAATACTACTTATAGTAATATCGCTTGCGAAACGCGCACGTTTAGGCCTCCCGGTATACTGCCAATCCGCACCGCCTTCCCAGGGTGGATCAATCATTATCTCCCATTCACCTTCGCTTGCATCTAGCGTGAAGGTTCCGTCAGATCCAATCTCAGCGTTCGCCCAACCCTGACCATCCACACGCCAAGCATGAACATGTCCGCTCGTTACCACAGAACCATTTGATTTTGTGACTGTTCCCGTGATGGTTTTGGTTGTTTTACTCAGCGTAATTGTACCAAAATCCTTTTCGGCGCTCTCATTTGAGTTAATACTAAATGAATATGCCGATAGTGGTTCAATACCGTTATAGTGTGGTGGCAAATGAAATTCCATGCCGTAACTCGTTTCACCCACAGTCAGACTAAAGTAGCCGTTTGTATCCGTCTCTCCGTCGTACTCTTTTGCATCAGACGTCGTCCAATCAAAGTACCCGTCCCCGTCACTATCTTCGTAGATCCAAAAATGGATACGACTTGCAGGTGTGCCGTCCGGCTTCAATACCCTACCGAATACATTTGCAGCAGCTAAAGTAAGGTCTTGAGAAGTTGTCTCACCTGAACTAACCGTTACTTCAGTTTCAGAAGATTTACCGTACTTTTGATACGCCTCCACACCACTTGGTGGTTTGGCAGTTAGGACGTATGTATTTGCTGGCAAGTTAGCAAAACTGTAAGCCCCATCATTATCTGTTTGAGTTTCTGCAAATATCAGCCAGTCTTTGCTACGCAACTCCACAGTAGCCCTTGGAACGTTTTCTTTCGAAGACGTAGCAACCGAACCTGAGATTGTGCTATCCCCACCATAATCAAACGACTTATCAGCCTGATAAGTGAGTTTGAAATTCACATTTGGAACGGTTTGATCCACGACCACTGTTACCGTGGCACCGTCCGACCAAGAACTACTCGACTCGGTATCTTCCCCAGTATGAAACGCTTCCGGATAATTCGGCCATGACTCTGCCATCACTTTCCAAGTACCCTCAGGCGCTTTCGCAGTATATTCTTTCGTCGAGGGATCTATTTGCACATTTAAATGACGCCATTCTCCCCACTCCTGATCGGCACCCCTCAAAATAACTGAATACCATTCTCCGGAAAATACACCTGTATCCTTGTCCACTACTTTGCCCGTGATCGTTCCGGTCGGGGCACCCTGCAAATCGAAGTTGATGTTTGCCAATGGATTTTCCTCCGTGTGCGACTTTTTAATTGAAACCACGTCGGCATCCTCAAAACTTGTCGTCCCAAAACTACCGTCGCTGTTTACTTTATAATATGTGGGCAAATAGGCCCCATCACCGAATTTAATCCGAATTTTGAAATTACCGGTAGGAGCTAACATCGAATAGTTATTGCTATGAGATTCAGTAGTATGGTCCCAGTCCCGATCAATCCTACCCGGCCAGTACATTACATCTTCATCGTTAGGATCATGCAGAGTGATCTCCGGCCAGCCAATTGCAGCTGCTGCATCCGATTTATCAGCCAAGGTTCCACTGATCGTACCTGTAGGCGCGGCACCTAACTCCACATCCACATCTGACGTGTCGCTCGCCAGGTCGACTACAAACGCATCATCCCAAGTAAAGGCGTCGTCAGAATTTGTGCCTTTATACCATTCCGCTTTATACGTCGACTGATGGGAATGAACTTTTACTTTATACCGACCTGGTGGCAGCTCGATACTGTATGTGCCTCGATTCCAGTCATCAGTGTGAGTCCTTGCGATCGGCTCATCTCCGAACGAATAATCTGCTGGAAAAACCTGAATTTCCAAAAATCCGTAATCAGTCGGCTGTTCCGGCTCAACGTGAGGTTCTTTTGGTCCGTCGTCAGGCGGACCGCCAGGACCACCGGGGCCACCTTGGCCGTGATCAGGGCCTCCCTGACCATCGTCTGGGCCACTTTGAGCGTAATCAGGTCCTCCCTGACCGTCGTCGGGGCCACCTTGGCCGTGATCAGGCCCTCCCTGACCATCGTCCGGGCCGCCTTGGCCATGATCGGGGCCTCCCTGACCATCGTCCGGGCCGCCTTGGCCGTGATCAGGCCCTCCCTGACCATCGTCCGGGCCGCCTTGGCCAAGATCAGGGCCTCCCTGACCGTCGTCTGGGCCACCTTGGCCACCATCTGGGCCTTCGCCTTGCCCATCTTTAGCAACTTCTGTCATCGCATTATACAGATTATAGACACTGGCTTGAGAAGCGTCAGAGGCATCCATATTTGCGATTTCCATGAACCCTGGAAAAAATTTACCTGACACACTGCTAGCGACTTGAAATGTGTCCGGTAGGGACATGCTCAAATCGCTCATCCAAATGTCCTGATAACCAAAATCGGTTCCGCCTGAGCCAGTTTTTTCACCTACACCGTCTGTCCCCAGCGCGTAACTGGACGGAGCATCATCTACCATGACAACCTGCATCGCACTCATAATAAATAAGTCAACAGATGTTATTTTACTCTCAAGTTCATCTGGAATGTCGACTCCTGATAAAGCTTCAGCGTCGGCGATAAACTTGGCCAATTGCTCGTCAGTTGCACCGAAGTCGTCCGCCAAATCACCTCCTTCGTTTTGCACTATGTTCGCTGTATTCGGATGATTCTGGAACCAATCTTGGATAGCCGATTCCTCTGCTCCACTCTGCGTTAACTCGGCAAACTCGTTTGCCTCAGAATCGCCAACCATCGCTTTCAAAGCGATAAAATCATAAGCCTCGTAGAAGGGCCGCTCGGGCTCATCCCCCATCTTGATGATACTCCGCTGATTAGCCCCCCCCTTGGCCAAGCGCTTGGCCAAGCCGAAGGGTTTGGCTTTCACTGACTCAGCCTTGGCCAAGCCGCGTGAGGAACCGGCATCAGTTTCGGTATCATCATCACTTTCGTAGCTTAATGTACCTGATAGAGTCACTCTCTGCACATCTGGATTCTTATCGAAATAATCCGGTTCGATTCTCAGTTCAGGGTAAAGTTTGAAATTGATAGTTCTTGTTTCGTCATTGGCCAAGCTAATTGTCGTTGCCTTTTTAGGGTCGTACGCTGCTTGATAAAATTGCCGACGATAATTCGTTCCCCCTGAATCCCCGCCGACGGCAAGGATATAGTCCCCGGCCGCTATTTTTATTCGATACTCGCCTGTGGATTTGTCGTAATGCTGGTCGAGAGGCTCTGCATAATAATCCCATATATTCTCATGCGTCAATTTAACTCCCTCGACAACCTGATAAAGATCCATATGTGCCCACCCGTCTAATAACTGTTCATCTTCATCTGTGACTATACCGGTTATTACCCCGAATTTTGCTCGAGTCATGGCAAAGTTCACATTGGAAACAGTCGCTCCCTTGGTTACTGCTACCGTTGAAGCTTCAGTCTTGGTTGTAACCGCATTATAATATACGGTATCATATGAAATCGATTGGCCCGATTCATTCGGGCCGCCCCATATCTTCACCCTCAACAAATAGTTACCCACAGGTAAGCTTACGGAATAGTTGCCAGATTCATCAATCGAATCTCCCCCTAGCCAAATATGATAGTCCGGCCAATTATTTGCAGGCTTGCCATCTTCTCCTGTTGTGAACGCATGCAATTCCGCCTCATTAAGAGCATCGCCTGTCTCCGCATCTGTTAACACTCCCGTAACGGTTCCGACATCCTGTTTAACAAACGAAAAATCAATGCCCGAAGTCACTTCTCCCTCTTGCACCGTTATCCAATCCGCAGATTCAAAATCTGTTTTGTTTTCGTAATATACCTCTTTATAAAGCGGCTCATGCGGCCAAACTTTGATGCGATACTTCCCAGCCGGGATATCAAGCACATAGGTGCCGGCTGATGAGTTGAAACTAACCCCTCCGATTCTCCAAATATCAACCCAGTTTTCGAATTCATCGACCACTTCAAAATGACCTTCAACGATGTTCCCATTCGTATCTTTTGAATAGCCAGTGATTCGACCAAATGTCTCTTCCGTAACTGTTAAGTTTTTATCAAACCATGATCGCCAATCCTCAAAATGTCCCGTCGTACTCGTCACCTTTACATTCCAGTTGTTTTCCTGAGTAACGTTGTCAACGATGAACACCTGCCCAACATCATACACTTCAATTTTCCCTCCCATTCCCCCATGCAAACCGCAATGGTAATACAATGTATTCGGAGCGCTATCCGGCACTTCAAATTCCACCCTGTTGAGTGTAGTCGTTACACCGACATCATATCTTCCGTTATATTTTCCGCTTTCCCAAGCGGCGTTGTCGCTAGTTGAAAAATAAAGTGGATGCTCCCCTGAGGTGAATCCACTTAAGTTAAAGTCATAGGATTGCCCGCGGTATAAATACAGAGTGGGAGCTGCCACACTATTATTCCCAGAGGCATCCCCAATGGAAAATTGATTACCCGTGCCATCCGATTTGGCACTGATAGTCACCGTCATTTGATCCGCGCCGTTAACATAATTGAATGGGAATTTCCGCCAATCAAGATCTGCTTCGGTTACCTGATGTTCGTTTCCATTATTATCTGACCAAGTATAAGTGAGTAACTCACCTGCGGCTAATTGTGCTGCTGGGGCTGTTGCCCTCACGGTGAATGCAGCAGATTCTCCACTAGTTACCTTTTGCGACGACGGTTCCTGAGTGATTTTCGGGTGCTGAAGACTAATTTGAACGTCCACCTCGATCACTGTTTGCCCACCTTTACCATCCGAAACCAAAACGTTGAATCGGTCGCGCTGCCCCAACCCGCTGGATACATACTGAATTTGCCCTTCTTCCGGAAAACTAACCGTACCGTAATCAGGGCTTTGATGGTAAACTTGATAAGTAAGAGTGTCTCCATCGGGGTCTGTAACCGATACATGAACTGATTCTGTCCCGCCGAATTCAACTTCTATATCCACATTCGTCGTAGCCGTTGTTGGACTTTGATTATGAGAAATACCCACATCGAAGTACGCAATCGCTGAGGCTCCGTTAGAGTCAGAAACGTCAATGGAGAAACTCACATCTGTCACCCCACCGGGAATCCCATGTGCTTGAAAATACACCTCTCCCGTACCCCCATCAATCGTCACAGCCCCGTAACTGGGTAAATCTACTAATTCAAAATTTAAGGCATCACCATCTGGATCATCAACGTTTATCTTTGTTTGCCCTGTCTGACCAACGCTAACATTGACCACATAATTACTTACCTCAAGAACCGGTGCGCGATTAACTATTACTTCTACGTTAACTTGCGTCTCGCTTCCATTTCTGTCCACTGCAGTCACAATGAATGAATCCTCCCTCACACTCACATCGCCGTTATGCTGATAGATAACACTCCCGTTCTCGAAAGAAACATGCCCTCGGGCGGGCGTAGTTGCTGAATATGTCAGAGAATCGTTCGGATCCGAATCATCAACGGCGAGATCTCTGGTTGAGGTACCGCCCGGAAGTAAAACCATCCTAATCTCAGACTCTGAAGCTGTGGGGGTGTTATTTTCGGTCACATCAATTGAAATAGTTGCACTTGCTACACCCCCTTTACCATCTTCAACTTGGTAATGAATAGTATCCCTGCCCACGAACCCAACATCCGGTGTATAAATCAATGACAGCGAAGAAGAGTCATAAGCGAAAACTTTCGCCCTGAAGTTATTTTTAGCAGGTGAATTTAAAGCTCCGGCTCTGCTTAACTGCCACTCACCATCTATTTTTCTCCAAAAATCATCAACACTACCTCCCACTAAAGGATTGTTGGAAAATAAAACACCGGCTTTTAATGCGTCACTTGTTGAAACTGAAAAGGTCCATGTAATCTTCTCTGGAACAACTAATAATATATCATCAATTGTCACGGAATTCATCCCATTCTGAATCGCAATCTCTTCACTTTTATAAAGCAATGTAAGAGGCTCATTTGCACCGTAATTTTCCCCAGACTGATTAGCGTTTTGCCCCACACCGCCATAGGGGTCGCCATCATTTTCATAGATCCGAAGCACACCAGTAGCAGACTCGCCATTATCAATATCCGACCAATATTCGAGATCAAAACTCGTCAACATCCGGTTGTTTAGACCGAAATCAACCTCATCCCCCACTTCGATACCTACTGCATCATAATAAAAATCATAAGACGATTTGCTGTTGTAAATCACCTGATCTATCCGCCCGTTCTCAGGGAGTGTATTGATTTTAAGCGTCAACTCATCACCATCTAAGTCACCAGCATCAACATTTATGCTCACCGGCGCATTAACCACGGTGTTAATGTTTTGATTGTCGGCCGTTGGCAACTCGTTTGCTTGAACAGAAATCGAAACGGTCGCCGTATCCCTCCCCCCATTTCCATCAATCACCTGATATGCAAAACTATCTGCTCCGGTGTAACCGGCCTTCGGCGTGTATTTAACCACGACGCTGTCTTTGTCGTAGGCCAACACTTTCGCAGTAAAATCATTATCACTCCCGTTTTGACCGTCAGTCTGATACAGTTTCCACCCAGAACCATCCCGTTGCCAAAAGTCATCCGCGCTTTCTCCTTTCTCATCCGCCCCAGCCAATATCAATGCCGCACGATTGTTCTGAGCGGTTGAATTCCCGCTAACCCCCTTAAACTCTACAGTCCAGGTAATTTTAGCTGGCAGATCGATATTAATATCTGAGATTCTATAGGTTTTGAATCCCTCTACCAGGGCGATTGGGGCACTCGAAAACAACAATGTTTTAGGCATGCGAGCACCATAACCCTCACCCCCATCCGCCCCCACATCCACTC